>NZ_JBEQWH010000006.1:0-136965 GCF_047501175.1 Candidatus Methanoprimaticola sp. MG2 | reverse complement strand
ACCGTTTCAAATCCACGAGGATGTCTATATGACACCAGAATTAGGAAACACACTAGTACTCCTCCGAGCCCCGTGGGCTCGGGAAGAGCAACAAGGCCTCAGGCCTTCATTATCTTCATCCATCCGCCGGATTCGTACACGGCGAGTTTCCTCTTCTCGAGAATCGCCTCGAACTCTTCCCATGTTATGACATCGAGTCTGTTGTTCTTACCCTTGGTAAACTGAATCCCCTCTGTTCCCTTCACCTTTCCGGGCTTCAGACCCTTGTTCTTGGCAATAGCCTGTGCCTTCTTGAAATCGATTTTCTCCATGACCATGGTTTCATCCCCCCTTAGTCTGGGTGTTTCAACCATATTTAAAGTATAAAAATGATTGGGCAAATACGACCAACTAAACGTAAAATGTCAATAGTTTCGGCATTTCCATTTCACGGTCCGAGGAGCCAGACCATCAGATTACCATTGTCAATACGGAATTCTAAAATACAACGATATCACAACCAATATCAACCATCGGAGAAATCGACCTAACATGACTCAGAAAGGGAGACTCGTTCTGAATTCCTCCCCGGCAACGGACATGCTGCCCGAGGACGGGATAGTCCTCGGAAAGGCCCTTGCCGCGGACAACCATACGGTGGTGGTCTCCCGCGACCTCATGCGCAGCAGTGCCGTGATGGCCAATGCGGTCATGTCCGGACTCCTCTTCCAGGGAGCGGACGTCATAGACGCGGGCGTACTGAGCGCTCCCGCGGCGGCCCTTGCCGCGTCCAAGGGGGACTGCGGGGTGTACGTCGCCGGAAGACCCGATTCCAACAGCGGATACTGGCTGTTCAACAAGGATGGGAGATTGTTCAGGGACGACCAGATCAGGCATCTCGACATCGTCCTGCAGACCCTCCCGGAGGCGCCCGGGCACGATGCACTGGGCACATACAGGAAGACGACGACCGCCACGGAGGAGTACAATCGCATGATCTCCGGGAAGGTGGACGGGGGACTCAAATGCTCCGCGGTACTGGACTGCTCCTGCGGCACCACAGCCGACTCGCTCACCAGCGTCCTGGGCTCCATGGACGCCGACATAGTGATGATCAACGCCCAGCCGGACCCGGCCTATGTGCCCGAATGGGACCAGGACGGCGTGCCGAAGGTCCTAGGGGACTACATAAGGTCGAACCCGGGCAACATCGGGATCAGACTGAACGGGGCCGGGACAAAGGTCGATATAATCGACGAGAGCGGCACGATAGTCCCGATGGCGACGGCGTTCGCACTTCTGGTGATGTATCTGAAGCCGTCGTCCATAGCGGTGACGGCGGACTCCACATCCCTGATCGAGGATGCGTTCAACGGGACCATCGAGACCGACATCGTCAGCCCGTTCGAGGCCCGCCCGGAGGATGAGCGCAAGGTCATTGTGACGAGGGATAACGCGGCATCCGTCAGCGAGGCCGTGGCGGACGGGGCGGAGCTCGGATACAACCACGGCACGATCATCTTCGGGAAGGGCGTCCCCATCGGGGACGGCATATTCGCCTCCGCGCTCATCGCACACATGGCAGGGGACAACAGCATCCACAGACTCGCGGAGTCGCTGCCGGAGTACTTCAGCGACATGACGACCGTGAAATGCCCCATAAAGGCGGATGCCTACAGGCGCGCCATGGACGAGAACCTTGGGGACTTGGCGGAAAAGTGCATCCGGTACGGCGATTCGTACAAGGTCGTGATGGACGAAGGGTGGTTCGTCGCCCGCCATGCGACCGGACCCGACGATTCGTTCTCCGTCGAGATCCTTGCGGAATCGCGCGACAGGGCGTACCTCGTGGGTCTAATGGAGGTCGCAGGGGAGCTCGTGGAGGCCGCCCTCCGCGGCCACTGACATCACATCACGACCTCTAGCTCCACAGGCTCCCCGTGGGAGTCGTATGCCCTCCAGCTGGTCCTGTCGTACGGCTGGCACGTTATGAAATGGATGCCTCCGGTGTTCCTGAAGAAGTCCTTGTCCGCGTCCGAAGGTTCGTTGGAGTATCCCGGATGCGAGTGGGCGGACCCCGCCAGACTGTAGTCGATCGGCGCCATCCACTGGTTCAGGAAACTGTGGGAGTCCCCGTACACCGTCCCCGGTAGCATTATGATCTCCGATATCACTCCGTCGATCTCCCTGGTCATGCACAGGAACTCGTCAGGGTACGTGGAGCGAGCGGCCTCGTTGAACGCGTCGATGAAATCGATGTCCACGGCGTATATGCGCCCATTCATAGGGTGTTCACCAGCTTGTCCCTGACACGGGAATAGAAGTCCGTGTCGAAGCGGATGAACTTCGCCTTCTGCTCGGACATCATGAACTCCACCTTGGACCCGCCCTCCATGTAGATCTCGTCCTGACCGTCCAGGACTATGAGGCATCCCTTGTCCAGGACGTTCTCCACGGTGACCTTGGACGTCGCGGGGACGACGAACGGACGGGAGTTGAACTTGTAGGCGGCCATCGGGACCACCAGGAGCGCGTTGACCTTCGGGTCCATGTACGGTGCACCGAGGGACATCGCGTAGCATGTGGACCCGGTGGGGGTGGACACCAGCATCCCGTCCGACCTCAGCTCGGATGCCAGGACGTCGTCGACGTACACGCGGAAGTGACGTATCTTCGCGACGGTGTCCGTGTGGACGACCGCCTCGTTGACGGAGTCCTTCAGATACTCGCCGTTGTAGAAGCAGGCGAGCTTGAAGCGGGTCTCCACGATGTAGTCCTCCGCGATGAGCCGGTCCAGGCCTTCCCTTATGCCGTCCCCCTCTATCTCCGCCAGGAACCCGACGCTGCCGCCGTTGATCCCGATGATCTTGGCATCGGTCGCCTGGAGGGCCCTGAGTATGGTCCCGTCCCCGCCTATGACGATGATTATGTCCGCATCCATCCTGGAGATGGGTATCCCGGGGACCCCGAGGGCGTCCGCGATCTCCGTGTCGACGCAGAAGTCCACCTCCTTCTCCCTGAGGTACTCCACCACCGTACGGGCCGGTTCGATTATGTTCTCTATCTTGGCGTTCGCGTAGACGCCGTACCGATGATCGGCATGGTTGAGGTGATGCCTCACCACGATGTCGTACACGCGGTCGTCCCCGACAGCGAGGAAATTGGAGCGGTGCTCCAGGTCGAAGGGCATGTCGAGGACGTTGTTGTCCAGGTCGTAGACCTCTCCTCCAGCCTCCCTCAGGATTATCGTGCTCGCCGCTATGTCCACGACGCGGACGGAACGGGTGTACTTCTCCGCCTTCATGAAGTAGCCGTCGGCCTCCCCCTCGGCGACGATCTCCATCTCGAGCGACGCGCAGCCGAGCGAGCGGGACGAACGGACCTGCTTGGCCACGCCGAACGCATCGGGATGCGCACCGTTGCCCTCGTAGATCATGAGGAAGAGGTCGTCCGGAACGGCCTTGCGGACGCGCATCGGCCTGCCGTTCTTGAACGCGCCCTTGCCCCTCTCGGCGCACATGACATCTCCCGTGGCGAGGTTCCTCAGATATCCGAGACGGATGTCGGACAGCCTGGACTTCCCCACCGCGAGGGACACCGTGTAGTACGGGAGGCCGGCGATGGCGTTGGATGTGCCGTCGATCGGGTCCATGACGAGGGTCTCCTCCCCGCCGTTGTCCACATACCCGATCTCCTCGCTCAGGATGTTCAGGGGTAACTTGTGGAGCTCTATGTACATCAGGGCCGCGTTCTCAGCGACCTTATCGATCTGTGAAGAGCATGTGCCGTCCGCGCCCATGCAGACCTTCTTCCCCCTCTCCTCGGAGGTCGGTATCTTCTCCACAGCTTCCTGGACTGCATCGGCGATCGCCGAGAGGTCCTCCATGGTGATCATGGGTCCCCCGTAGACACTATCCCTTAATAGGAGGTATCCCTGGTTCGGCTCATGGATGCGCTCGGCCCCGAGGGAGTGTTCGAAGAACGCGGAAGGTTGTACACGCTGTCCGTGTGCCCGAGGAAGAGGGTCTACGGCGAGCGTCTGATATCGTCCGGCGGCCAGGAGTATCGCGAATGGGATCCCAGGAGGAGCAAGCTCTCCGCGTACCTCACCGTCGGCGGGAGGGACGTGCCCTTCGAGAGGGATTCCGTGATCCTGTACCTCGGAGCGTCCAGCGGGACCACCGCTTCCCACGTGGCGGACATAGCCAGGGATGGGAAGGTCGTCTGCGTGGAGTTCGCCCCGAGGATGTTCCGCGAGCTCGTCAAGAACTGCGAGGGGAGACCTCAGATGATGCCCGTGCTGGGGGATGCCACGAAACCCGAGGAGTACTCCATGTTCGCCGAAGGTGTGGACATCGTGTACCAGGACGTCGCCCAGAAGAGGCAGGCCGACATCATCTGCGACAACATGGACCATTACGGTGCCGAATGGGGCATGGTGGCCGTGAAGGCAAGGTCCGAGGACGTGACGGAGAGGCCGGAAAGGATATTCGAGGAGGCGGCCGCCCGCATAAAGACGAGGGGATACAGGATAGTAGACTCGAGGGAACTCGGACCGTACGAGAAGGACCATGCCATGATCGTCTTCAAGAGGCCCTGATCATGGGCAGGACCGCGTATGCGATCGCGTTCGAAGGCGACGAGTTCCTGATGGTCTGGCACACTCGCAGGGGCGGATGGGAGATGCCCGGCGGGCATGTGGAGGAGGGCGAATCCTCCGAGGAGGCGGCCGCCCGCGAGTTCATCGAGGAGGCCGGTTACGAGATAGAGATCGTCGCCACACAGGACATAGGGTACTGCGACGTCTGTGCCGCGGTCCTCGGGAAGAGGATCAGGGAGGACTGCGAGATGGAGTCTGCCCTGTTCCGTGACATCCCGGACAGGCTGTCTTTCGAACGCGGCGAGTACGAGCACACCGTCCCATGGGCGAGAAGTCAGGTGGAACTCGCCCGTGAGCACATGACAGGCGTCTGAATCGTCCGGACCACGACGGGATGCATGCGGCGGGACGTGTGCCACCATTTATATACAGATTCCGCATGGGCGAACCCAGCCTCGCCGCCATATGATTCGGAGGATCAAAAATGGCAAGAATGCACACAAGAAGAAAGGGAAAATCCGGCTCCACCCGCCCGATGATTTCCGAGAATCCCGCATGGGTCCCCCTCAACGCCACCGAAATCGAGGACCTCATCGTGAAGCTCGCGAAGGACGGAATGATTTCCGCCAGGATCGGACTCGTCCTCAGGGACCAGTACGGAGTTCCGAACGTCAAGCTCGCAACCGGAAAGAGCATCACCCAGATCATGGAAGAGAAGGGTGTCGCAGGTTCTCTTCCCGAGGACATCGCCAACCTCATGAGGCGCGCCATCGACCTTAACGTCCACCTCAGGGACAACAGGGGAGATGTCTCCAACAGGAGGGGTCTCAACATGATCGAGGCAAAGATCAGGAGGCTGGAGCGCTACTACAAGAGGATCGGTACTCTCCCCGCAGATTGGAAGTACTCCCTCAGCAACGCGGAGCTCATGCTCAAGTGAGTCCATATGGACAAACTTCCACCCAAACTCCTTACAACCTTATCACAGGCTGCGGATGTCGTCCGCAGCCACCACTTCATCCAGGTCTACTCCCATTACGACGCGGACGGCGTGTCATCGGCATCGATTCTCGCCAAGGCGCTGATCCGCGAGGGCAAGGAGTTCAGGGTCACCCTGTTCACCACATTGAACGACTACAACATGAACGTCATCCGCTCCACCAAGGCCGACTGCATCATAATCTCGGACCTAGGGGCATCGTACATCGACCAGCTGGACGAGATGGACGTCCCGATCGTGGTCCTGGATCACCATACCATCATCTCCGAGGCCAAGAGAGTGGTCTACGCCAACCCCCACCTGTACGGGATAGACGGGATGACATCCGGCTGCGGCGCCACCATGTGCCTGCTGTTCGCGGTCGCGCTCAGCGACCGGAACTGGGACCTCGTGCAGATCGCCTTCGCTGGCATCGCGGGCGACAGGCAGCACATCCATGGCGTCTCGGGCCTGAACACCTATCTGCTGGACGAGGGGACCAAGCGCGGATACGTCACACGCGTCCCTGGATCCCTGATACCCTCCGGGAACCTGATGACCAGGCTGTTCCTGAACACGGACCTCTACATCCGCGGGGTCAGCGGCAGCGTCGAAGGGGTCGCCGGGATACTGAAGGATGCGGGGATATCCAACGAGAAGTCGTACTCCGACCTCACCGAGGAGGAGCGGAGGAGACTGTCATCCCTTATCGCGATCAAGCTCACCGAGCAGGGCGTGCTCCTGGACTCCATGAACGAGATCGCGCGCGACAGGTACATCCTGAAGGACTGGGACATGGATGCGGAGCACCTGTCCGCCCTTCTGAATAGCTGCGGACGCTCGGGCATCGGCGGTGCCGGGATAGCAGCAGGGATGGGCGACGAGAGGTGCCTCAAACTCGCAGAGGAGACCGACGAGGCATCATCCAGGGAGCTCGTGAAGGCCATGGCCGACCTGGATGCCAGAGGACTCACCGCCCTGGAGAACCTGCAATGGTTCGACTCCACCGAGGCGGGGTACACCGGGATGCTCTGCGGCATATCGATGCAGTCCATCGCCGACCCGCTGAAGCCTACCATCGGCCTCTCGTGCAAGGGTGAAACGGTCAACATCTCCAGCAGAGGCATGTTCCCTCAGCTCGAGAGGGGCATAGACCTCGCTGCGGCCATGCGCGAAGCGTGTGCTTCCGTCGGAGGGAACGGCGGGGGCCACAGGATCGCCGCCGGCGGATCCATACCGCCCGAGAAGGTGGACGAGTTCCTCAAGAACCTCGACGGGATCCTCGGAAGGCAGCTGAAGGCCGGAAGGTCCGAGTGAGGCTGGCCGTTCGGCTCAGACCCGCCACGTGACCTCTACATCGTCCGTCCTGAACCTCTGACGGACGACCGTCTCCGGAATGTCCATCCTGACCCCGGAACCATACATCTCCGCTCCGAGCCAGGCGATCATCGCACCGTTGTCCCTGCAGAACTGCCTGTCGGGGACGAACATCTCCGCTCCGCGCGCATGGGCCATGTCTTCGACCATGTCGCGCAGACGGCCGTTCTGTGCCACCCCTCCACCGAGCAGGACCTCGTCCTTCCCTATGTGGGCCATCGCCCTCTCGGTGACCTCCGTGAGCATGGCGAACGCGGTCTCCTGCACGGAGAACGCTATGTCCTCCAACGGCACACCTTTCTTGTGGAGGGCCACCGCGGCGGTGATCATACCGGAGAATGCCATGTCCATCCCCTTCACGGAATATGGGAGCTCATGGTATCTCGAGCCCTCTCTTGCAAGCCTCTCGAACTCCGGGCCCGCGTAGAACCCCATCCCCAGATCCCTGCCGAGCTTGTCGAGCATGTTCCCGATCCCGATGTCCTGGGTCTCCCCGAAGATCCGATAACGTCCCTCCGAGAACGCTATGACCTGCGTGTTCCCTCCGGAAGCATACAGCAGCGCTGGATCGCTGCAACCGGTGAGCGCACGGCCGATCTCGATGTGCGCGATGCAATGATTGACCCCGACTATCGGAAGCCCGAGCGTACAGGCGAATGCTCTGGCGGCAGTGGCTGCGACCCTCAGACAAGGCCCGAGGCCGGGGCCCATCGAGAATGAGACCAGCCCTATGTCGGACGGGGAGACCCCCGCCTTTTCCATTGCGCGCGACATGACATCGGCTACCACCTCCGCATGATGGTTCGCGGCCTCACGCGGATGAAGCCCGCCCTGCGGCGGACGGAACATATCGAGTTCATTTGCCAGGACATTGCAGTCCGAGTCCACGATCCCGACTCCCAGCGTATGTGCCGTTCCCTCGATGCCTAGTGTGAGCATAATGTTCACTTACCCCGAAGGGAGATACCGTATAATCTGATTGCGGGACCATTCCTGATCGTGGTACCCAGTTGGCGATCGGCGGCGACATCGTATACCGAAAAATGTATCCGCCATCCCATTAACGGACATAAATATTCGAAATTGCCAGGATGATGCTCGTATCACTCCGTAGAACCAACCAAAAGATATAATAATAAGGACAATATCCACGACTATGCTGGGCTCGTGGTCTAGGGGTTATGACGTCGCCTTGACATGGCGGAGGTCGCCGGTTCAAATCCGGCCGGGCCCACCAGCTTTTCCTTCAATCATCTTTTCCACTAAAGCTTTCGACCACGGCAGATGTCGTTCTCTGACATCCGCATGGAGTTGATTTTATGGGTATTGTTGAAACAGTTGACAACTTCTTCACCAGCATCAACGGTTATGTCTGGTGGGCTGCACTCATCCTTCTCGTCGTGTTTGGGATCTTCTTCACAATCAAACTGAAGGGACTCCAGATCCTCAAGATCAATGAGACCTCCAAACTTTCCTTCTCAGGAATCCAGGAGGGGAAGACGAAATCCAAAGTGTCGTCTTTCGAAGCGTTCTGTATAGGTATGGGCGCACGTATCGGTGTTGGAAACATCGCCGGAGTCGCCACAGCTATCGTCACCGGAGGGCCCGGTGCAATATTCTGGATGTGGGTCTTTGCGATAATCGGATCCGCAACCAGTTTCATGGAGAGTACTCTCGCACAGGTCTTCAAAGAGAAGAAAGAGGACGGACAGTACTATGGTGGCCCCGCATACTATGCCACTAAAGGTCTCGGAAGCAGGCCTCTCGGGATCTTCGTCGCCATCATGCTCATCCTGACATTCGGGATCGGATTCGTCGGAGTCCAGGCGACCAATGCCACCTCCGCACTTACCGGAGCATTCGACTTCGGTAACAACGCCCTCGTCTTCGGACTCATCATCATGGCCGTCGCCGGAATCATCATCTTCGGCGGTGTCAAGAGGATCGCAAGGTTCTCCACGAAGGTCGTCCCCCTGATGGCACTCCTGTGGATCATCTTCGCCTTCGTCGCCATAGCGCTCAACTGGCAGAACATCGGGAATGCCTTCGGCATGATCTTCGAGTACGCGTTCGATGCACCCGCCCTCGTTGGAGGAGGACTCGGAACCGCCATGATCATCGGTATGAGGAGAGGTATCTTCTCCAACGAGGCAGGTCTCGGTTCCATCGCGAACGTCGCCGCATCCGCGGACACCAGCCACCCTGCGAAGCAGGGTATGATCCAGTCCTTCGGTGTCCTTGTCGACACCCTGATCGTCTGTACCGTCACAGCACTCGTCGTCCTGTCCTTCGGAACGTTCGAGAGCATCTACGCCCTCGACCTGTCGGGAGCCAACCTCGTGCAGGCTGTCATGTCCAGCACGGCCATAGGCAGTGCTGCCAACTACATAATCGCCGGATTCATGCTGATCTTCGCATTCACGAGTATGATCGGATACTACACGATGTCCGAATCCAATGTGAGGTTCATCAAGGACAACAAGATGACGATCAACATCGTCCGTATCATCGTCCTTCTGGTCATACTGCTCTCCAGTCTGGTCAGCACCTCTGTGCTCGATCACATCAGTGACACGTTCAACGCCCTGATGGGACTGGTCAACATCCTCATCGTAGCCGTGCTCTCTCCGATCGCGTTCGCAGTCTACAAGGACTACCGCGCGCAGAAGAAGGCAGGGATCGAGGAACCCGAGTTCCACCGCGACAGCATCAAGGATGTGAAGCACACCGAGAACATCACCGAGTGGGAGTGATCCCCTCCAAAACCCCTTACCGCCCCAATGGGGCGGCCCGACACTTATTGCATGGAAATGTCGACGGATGATGACCACGGGCCGAACTGATGTTGAGAAGGATCAGAGCAACGCGATGTTCTCCGACAGGACCGCATCCGCGTGTCCCTTGCGTCCGAGGATGCCCTCTATGTCGGCGCTCCTCTTCCCCGCGATGCGGGAGAGCTCCGAGGAATCGTAACCGGATATGGCCTTGGCTATGGCCTCCCCGTTGCAGACGATCTCGACCACCTCGCCCTTGTCGAACCTCCCCTCGATCCCGCGTATCCCTATGGGAAGGAGCGATTTGTGGTCCAGGATGGCCTTTCCCGCACCCTCGTCGACGATTATGCGTCCCAAGGAGTGCGCGGACTTGATCCAACGCCTCTTCTTGGATATCCCAGTGTCCGTGAGGAACACCGTGCCCACATCCTCGCCCATCGCCGTGCGATAGACGACATCGTCCTTCGAGCTGAGGGCGATGATCATCAGGCATCCCGCATCCCTGCAGATGACGGCGGCATCCAGCTTGGTCCTCATCCCTCCCGTCCCCACGCCGGACACGGAGTCCCCGGCCATGTGACGGATGGAGTCCACGTCGCTCACCACGGGAACGAGCTTCGCGTCCGGGTTGGACGTCGGGTCCGAATCGAACAGCCCCTCCACGTCCGAGAGGATCACCAGGAGGTCCGCATCGGTCCTGCTGGCGACGATCGCCGAGAGCGTGTCGTTGTCCCCGAACTTGATCTCGTAGTCGCTGACCGCGTCGTTCTCGTTGAAGATCGGGACGACCCCGTTCTTGAGGAGCGACTCGATGGTGTTGTTCAGGCTGACGGCCTGGTCCCTCACCGAGTAGTCGTCCATCGTCAGGAGCACCTGTCCCACGATCAGCCCGTGACGCTGGAAGCAATCGCCCCACTCCCTCATCAGGATGCCCTGGCCGACGGATGCGGCGGCCTGCCTCACCGGGATCTCCTTGGGCTTGGGGACCACACCCATCGCCTTCAGGCCGATGGCTATCGCTCCAGATGAGACGACAAGGACCTCCTTGCCCTCCTTCCTGAGCCTTGCGATCTGCTCCGCCACGGAATCCATGAAGTCCCTGGATATGGAGGTCTTCGACCTCATGATGGACGATGAGCCGATCTTGACGACGATGCGGGTGGCGTCCGCGAGGAGCTCCCTGCGGTCCAATCACTCGCCCCCGAACGGATAGATCTCCGATGAGGGGACGTGCTTGAACCCCTTCGCCCCGGGGCCGGCATAGTCCCTCACGACCTGCCCGTTCCCGATAAGCACGTACTTGTAGATCATCAGGCCCTCCATGCCGACGGGCCCGCGGGCGTGGATCTTGTTGGTGCTGATGCCGACCTCCGCGCCCTTCCCATAGCGGAAACCGTCCGCGAACCTGGTGGAAGCGTTGACGAAGACATCCGCGGAATCCACCCCTGCGACGAACCTGGACGCACGAGACATATCCCGGGTGACGATCGCGTCGGTGTGGTGCGACCCGTGGGAGTTTATGAAGCCTATCGCCTCCTCGATGGAGTCCACGATGCGGATGGAGATCGTGAGGTCCCCGTACTCCGTGTCCCAGTCCTCCTCGCGGGCCTCCTTCACGGATATTATCTCCAATGTACGGGGGTCCCCGCGCATCTCCACGCCCTTCTCCTCGAACAGGGATGCCATGCGTGGAAGGAAATCCCCCGCCACGCGGGAGTCGACGAGGAGCGTCTCCGCCGCGTTGCACACGGCAGGATACTGGATCTTAGAGTCCAGGACCACCGAGCAGGCCATATCCAGGTCCGCATCGCCGTCCACATACACGTGGCATATGCCTGCGGCATGTCCGAGAACCGGGATCCTGGTGTTCTCCTGGATGTACCTGACGAAGTCGTTGGAGCCCCTGGGTATCAGGAGGTCTATGTAATCGTGAAGGCCGAGTATGGCGTTGATGTCGTCCCTGGACTCCATGAGGACGAACGACTCGGCAGGGATGCCTGCGGACGATGCCGCGTCGCGGAGTATCGCGAACAGGGTCCTGATGGACTCCGACGCCTCGCGACCCCCTTTGAACGCAACGCCGTTCCCCGATTTCAGGCATAGCGACATTATCTGGGGGACCACGTCAGGACGTGATTCGAAGATCACGCCCAGCATTCCTATGGGGCAACGTATCTGATACAGCGTGAGCCCGTCGTCCAGGTCCAGGGCGGACATCACCTCCCCGACGGGATCGCCCAGGGACATCACGTCGCGGATGCCTGCGATCATCCCATCTATCTTGGAATCGTCGATCGCCAGCCTCTTGTACATGGAAGCGGAGATCTCTCCCGAATCCACCAGCCTCCTCCCCTTCTCGAGGTCGATCGCGTTGGCCCTCAGGATGTCCTCCCTGGCGGCGTCGAGCGCATTGGCCATTGCGTCGAGCGCCGCGTCCTTACGGGACGTAGGGACTGACGAGAGCAGGATGGATGCGGTCTTGGCAGCCTTGACCTCGGCGATGATGTCTGTCATGATGGATGGGGGATGCACGCGCGCGATTTAAAGAATGCATCGCGATGCCGTGCGCATACCCACGACCGCGGAAGCCTATGTGAAGATCATGGAGGTCCTGTCGCCCATCGATGGCATCGCATCCAGGAAGATGATGGGGGAGTACCTCCTTTACTGTCGCGGAAGGCTCTTCGGAGGCATCTACGACGACAGGCTGATGGTCAAGGTCACACCGTCGTCGACAAGGATGCTGTCCAGCCGTGAGACCGTGCCCCCGTACGAGGGTGCCAGGAGCATGATCGTCATCGACGATGCGGACATGGGCATGTTGCCCGAGCTCATCGGGGCGATGTATGAGGAGCTCCCGTCCAAGACGGGACGCAGGCGAAGTCGCCCGCGTCTGACCATGCGGATCCTCTGATACGGGCTGGCACGTTCCTTCCTGGTGTACTCCAGGGTCCCGTCCGAGATCAGCATCGATACGACGGCCTTGAGGGAGGTCGGAGGACTCTTGTACCCCATGCTATCGGACAGGTCCCTCATTGACATCTCCCCGTTGGTTGAGAACAGGGCCATGACCTCGTCGATTATCTCCTGCCTGGTGCGACGGACGGTCACCCTGTCACCTTTCATGACCGCCCTCTGGATGAATGCTGAATGCTTGTGCAGTACCACCGTGAAATATGAGCGCTCGGGATCGGTCCTGAACACGGGGAGGTCGGAACCATTGGACACCATGGACTCGACCATGAGCGGCACACCGGTGTTTCTGGCCTCGGCCAGTCCGAACTCTTTCAAATAATCCCCTATCCTGCGATTGCGGTACCTCTTGCCAACCATGCGCAAGTTCCGGAGGTCCTCGTCCGTGATCCCACTGTCCGGCCCCGGGATGCTGGTGATCTCCAGACGATCCGAGGTCACGACGATGGTTACCGGTTCCGGGATCTGATAGCTCTTATGATACACGGCGTTGGAGACCGCCTCCTCGATGGCCCCTATCGGGTAATTGGATATACGGTCGGCCTCTGCACGGTCGCTTCTCTTGACGACCATCTCTTCCAGCACATTGTTCCTGATATAGGAGACCACGTCCACGATCTGCCGGTTCAGAGGTCCGCTGAAAGTGCGCTCCACCATGTTGATGCCAGTCGGATCCGGTTTGAGCACCACCTCGATGTGTGCGTTCCTGAAGTAGTCCTCGGGATGGTCATTGAAGAACATCAGCGCAACGTTTATGGGGCGGAGGTCCTCAGAGGGCCCTGATACCAGATGCAGCTTCCTGGCCACTTCCTCGATCGGCATGCTGAACACCTTCCCGGCCAAGGTGCTGTGGACCATCGAGAGGTACTCCTCTATCAAGGCGACCCTCAGGCTGCTCAGGGTCGCACTCCTGTTCGGACGGTCGTCGAAAGGCACGACCTCCGAGATGTTGAACAGCTCCCTCTCCTCGCTGGGGTTCGCACGGACCGTGCTGCTCATCTTGCGTATGTAGTATGCCTTGGACTCATTCCTCGAAGAGAGGCCGGTCGGGCATTTGTAGGGACGGTCGTTCCCACCCGACACCCATATGGCGAATAGCGTCTTCCCGTCAATGACCGCCGTGTCCGTCTCTGCCAGATAACGTGGCTCGACCTTGTTGCAAAGGTTAAGGAGCTCCTTGTTATAACCATCCACAGCGGCGGGATCCACCCCGACGATCGTTCCGCCAGGCATCCCATCGACCTCCTCCATACCGACTATGATGTATCCTCCACCGAGATTGTCAATGTCGTTGGCGAAGGCACACATTGTATGAAGGATGGATTCTGGATTCCAACCTTTCTTGTACTCGATCCTCTCGCTCTCTATCGTCCTCTCGACGATGAGCCTTCCGACGTCGATGGGGATGGTCATGACATAGCCTATATCTATACCTATATCTATACCTATATCTATACCTATATCTATACCTATACCTATACCTATACCTAGACTTGTACTCACATAGGCGCAGGTCCAGGCCCGATCGTTCGATCGATCCTCTGATCGGAACAATTGGACGGCGCAAAACGCTTTATATGGAGAATAAGTCGGGTTGCTCAAGCCGAGGTAGCCAAGCCCGGTATGGCGGCGGTCTCGAAAACCGCTGGAGTAATCCTCGGGAGTTCGAATCTCTCCCTCGGCGCCACTTTTACATCAACCGATGTTGTCTCGAAATGGATCGCACTCTTTGTGACCTCACCCACGGATGCGACAATACCGCGAAAATCGTTGCAGTGAATGAATATTCACAATCGACGAAGATCCCCACTATGAGGGATTTATAACAAGATAACATACACGAACGCATGAGGGACATCCAGAAGATCGGCATAGGGATCGTAGCATCCATCGCACTGATCGTTCTGGACATAATCCTCCTAAGCACGACCGACATACCCATGTCCCTGTTCTGGGTCATCTTTGCGGTGTCCATGATCGTGATATTCATCCCGTTCCTGGCCATAGGCGGGGACTGGGTGAGACTTGAGGAGGACCGCATCTCGATAGACGCCCCCATGGCCAAGTTCGAGATCCCCTACGATGCGATACGGTCCGTGGACTGTGTCAGCGGCTTCAAGCCCGGACTCAGGACATACGGCTACGGCGGGATAAAGAGGGGGTCCGGAGACTTCACCAACGATTCCCTCGGACACTACAGGTTCGCCGGCAGCACCGCGGTCGACCTCATGATCGTCGTCTCCTACACCGAGAGGGGGAAGGAGAAGTATGCCGCATTCAACCTGAAGGACGAGACATCCACGATGGACGCGTACAACCGCATAAGGGATGCCTCCAAGGCCGGGAGCATGAGCATCGATCCCGAGAGGGCCGGAGAGAACGCGAAGAACCATAGAAAGATGGTCAGAGCGGTCGCGGCGGTCGTCCTGATCTCCGTCGCGGCGGTCATCGTCATCATCGCGGCGTCCATGACCATGGGGCATGTCGATGCGTGGATGAACGAGAATTCGCTCGAGGTGGACGCCACCATGATGCACGAGGAGATCCCGTACGAAGACATCGACAACATCGAGCTACGCGACGACGTGTCGTACGGAGTGAGGGTCGGAGGCCTCGGCAACGCCAACTACCTGACCGGGAACTTCAAGAACGACGAGTTCGGGAAGTACAGGCTCGCGGTGCACACATCCACCGACGTCTGCATAGTCGTCCATACCGCCGAGAAGGTGGTGGTGTTCAACCTCGGAAGCGACGAGGAGACCAGGGAATTCCATGACCAGTTACAGCAGAGGGTCTCCGACGTTGTCGATACAACGAACACCCAATATATCCCCTGCAAGGATGTTACGGCATGGAACCCAACATGCAGAAGTATCAGCTGACGAAGGGCGAGATGCTCGCCCTCCTCGACAGATCGAAGATGGGAGTGATCGCCACTGTGGACGCGGACGGGTCGCCCTACGCCACCCCGATAAACTACATCCTGATGGACGGCAGGGTATTCTTCCACGGGAGGAAGCAGGGGATGAAGATGGCTAATCTGGAGAAGGACCCCAGGTGCTCGTTCACGGTGGTGGACGAGGGAGGGTTCGAGAGATGCGGGGATGATGCGTGCAACACCACCTCGATCTATGAATCAGTCATCATCAAAGGCACCGTGAAGGTCATAGACGACTTCGAGACCAAGAGGAAGGTCCTCAGAACCACAGTCGACAAGCTTACGCCCGAAAGGAAGGCCGACAGCATGAACGACAAGGCAGTCGGTCCCGCGGGCGTCTACGAGATCGTCATCGAGGAGATGACCGGGAAGTATCACAGACCTGCTCCCGGGAACAGGATTTTCAAGGCATGACCTGCCTGCCCGGGCACACCCGGGCATCAAACGATACCGTTCTCCTTCAGCATACCGTTGTATCTCGCGATAACGGAACCGTTCAACCTATGTGTCGAATATGCCACATCCAGCGACTGATTATAACAATAGACGTATTGGTATAAGGATGAATATTCGGGAATATGTCAGAAAATTATGATTATCAGCAAATTTAATCTCAGAAAATTATGATTTATTCTTGAAATTATCTCAGAAAATTATTTAATAATATCAAACGATTGCATTTTAATGCAACGTAAGATAACCGAATCCATCGAAGAATGGGATAGGTCCGGACGCAGAACCGCACTTCTCATACGTGGGTCCAGACAGATCGGAAAGACATACTCTGTCAGAGAATATGGAGAACGCGTCTATGGAGACCACTTCCTGGAGATTAACTTTGCAGATGAACCTGCCGTGTGCAGAGCATTCGAGGGAAGCCTGAAGACCGAATCGATTATCATGCGCCTATCTGCCATCTACAGGGATTTTGACTTCGTTCCCGGCAAGACCCTGATATTCCTCGACGAGATACAAAACTGCCCCAACGCACGCGCTGCGCTTAAACCCCTTGCACTGGATGGTCACTATAGGATAATCGCCTCAGGTTCCCTCCTTGGGATAAGGATGCGGGAGATTCCTCTGACACCCATGGGATACTTGGAACGCATCGAGATGTTCCCGATGGACTTTGAGGAGTTCCTCTGGGCGCTGGGGATGCCTCAAGGTCCGATAAACGAGGTTAGAAAGAGCATCTCTGAAAATATAGAGATCGATCGTTCCCTGTTCGAATCATTCTCCGACCTATACAGGAGATATTTGGTTGTCGGCGGCATGCCCGCCGCCGTATCATCATTCTCCACTACAGGATCCTTCTCCAGCCTCGGAAAGATCTTCAATGAGATCATGGAAGGGTATGAGGATGACATCTCGAAGTACGCCGACGATAAGATCAAAGCCCGGATCAAGGCATGCATGTCTGCGATACCATCCATACTTGCATCCGAGAATCACAAGTTCAAGTATTCCCGTGTCACATCCCCCGAAGGGGAGGAACCGTTCCGCCAGACCGGATTCTCATTCTTCGCCCCCGCACTAGATTGGCTCTCGATGGCCAATATATCCCTGGCATGCTTCAACCTGACATCCTTGGAGAGGCCTCTCCAGGAAAGGGTTATGGTCAGTTCGTTCAAACTGTACATGCTCGACACAGGAGTCCTGATGTCCCTGTATGACGACTCGGTCCTGAGAGATATAATCCTTGACAACAGGAGTGTGAATATGGGAGCAATCACGGAGAATGCGGTGGCCATGGCATTTGCTGTTCAGAAACGGCCTCTCATGTACTATTCGAAAGACGATCCGCGCATGGAAATCGATTTCGTGACGATGATTGGCGGCAGAACCTGCTGTATAGAGGTGAAATCCGGATCCAACAGAAACTGCAAATCGCTGAACACGGCCATGGCATCGTTCGATGCCGAGGGGATCATGTTCGAGACCAGGAACATATTCGTCGACAAGAAAGGCGTGCGTCACTACCCTCTGTTCGCATCGGCGTTCATGGATTCGATAGACCCAGTGGCGGACCTGACGGACGACTTCTCGGACATAGTCAAGGAAGTCGTGGAAAGAGACAAAGATGTGAACAAGCACGGGATATGATGCCCCCGGGGGCAACGCCGGGGGCTCAAAACGTTTAATCGACAGACTCAGAGATTGTCCTTGATGTCCTCGATCGTCTTGCGGATCCCGGACTTCTTGGACTTCGACTTGGCCTTGGCCCCTGCGGTCTCGTCGAGCTTCATCAGAAGCTCCCTGACCTCGGCGCTGACCTTCTTGGGCACGTTCACGGAGACGCGGACCATCAGGTCCCCTCTGGAGGACGAGTTCATCCTCGGGAGTCCCTTTCCGGGGATCCTGAGGACCGTCCCGACATCGGTCCCCGCGGGGATCTTCAGCATGACGGTCTCGCCTTCCAGGGTCTTGACCTTCTCCTCCCCGCCGATCACGAGCTTCGGGTATGATGCCGTGATGCCGGTCCAGAGATTGGCGCCGTCGCGGTCGAAGGTCTTGTCGTCCTTGACGTGGATCACGACGTACAGGTCCCCGGCGGGACCGCCGTTGTACCCGGCATTGCCCTCCCCGGCGACCCTGAGCCTCATACCGTCCTCGATCCCCTTCGGGATGTTCAGGGAGATCTTGGCCTCCTTGGTCACCCTTCCGGACCCACGGCAGTTGGGGCACTTCTCCTCGGAGGTCTTCCCGCGTCCGCGGCAGTCTGGACACTCGGAGACCGTGACCATGTTCCCGAAGGGACTCCTAGCGACCCTCTGGACCTGGCCCTGTCCGCCGCATGTCTTGCATGTGGTGACCTTGCCGTCCTTCCCCCCGGTCCCCTTGCATGCGTCGCAGAGGATCGCATGGGGTATGTCCAGGTTGACCTTCTTCCCGTTGAGGACGTCCTCCAGGGAGATCTCCAGGTCGTACCTGAGGGAGTCCCCCTGTTGGGCGGAGCTGCGGGAGCGGCCCCTACCGCGACCTCCGAACATCCCGCCGAAGATGTCCCCGAAGATGTCGGAGATGTCGTCGGCCCTGGTGAAGTCGTCCCAGGAGAAGCCGTCCTGTCCGAAGGAGTTCTTCACCCCGTCGTGACCGTACTGGTCGTACAGCTTGCGCTTCTCCTCGTCCGACAGGATCTCGTAGGCCTCGGATATCTCCTTGAACTTGGCCTCGGCGACCTCCTTGGCTTCTGTGGAGACGTCGGGGTGGTACTTCTTTGCAAGACTGCGGTAAGCCTTCTTGATCTCATCCTGGGTCGCGGTCTTCGCGATCCCCAGCACCTCGTAGTAGTCCCTCGGCATCTCCGCTCACGCTCACTCGTCGTCGACGATCTTGTAGTCGGCATCGACGTAGCCGTCGTCGGAAGCCTTCTCCTGGGAGGACTGACCCGGTCCGGCAGACTGACCGGCGCCCTGCTGGGCCCCCTGCTGCTGGGCGTCCTGGTAGATCCTCTGGCTGATGGGGCCCATCGCCTTCATGAGAGCGTCCATCTTCGCCTTGATCTCATCGACGTTGTCCCCCTTGTTGGCGGTCTCGAGGTCCCCGATCGCCTGATCGATCTGGATCCTCTCCTCCTGGGTGACCTTGTCCCCGAGCTCGTCCAGACTCTTGCGGACGCTGTAGATGGAGGTCTCTGCCTGGTTGTGGACCTCGACGAGCTCCATCTTCTTCTTGTCCGCATCGGAGTACATCTCGGCCTGCTTGACCAGCTCGTCGATCTCCTCCTTGCTGAGCTTGTTGCTGGATGCGATGGTGATCTTCTGCTCCTTGCCGGTACCCTTGTCCTTGGCGCTGACGTTGATTATCCCGTTCGCGTCGATGTCAAAGGTGACCTCGATCTGAGGGACGCCGCGGGGTGCGGGAGGTATGCCGTCCAGGACGAACCTGCCGAGCGTGGTGTTGTCGGCCGCCATGGGCCTCTCTCCCTGCACGACGTTGATCTCCACGGAAGGCTGGTTGTCCACTGCGGTGGAGAAGACCTGGGACTTCTTGGTAGGGATGGTGGTGTTCCTGTCGATCAGCTTGGTGGCGACACCTCCGAGGGTCTCGATGCCGAGGCTCAGGGGGGTGACATCCAGCAGGAGGACGTCCTTGACCTCTCCGGACAGGACTGCTCCCTGGATCGATGCTCCCATGGACACGCACTCCATCGGGTCGATACCGCGCTGGATCTTGGGTCCGACGATGGACTCGACGAAGTTCTGGACGATGGGCATCCTGGTGGGTCCTCCGACCATGATGATCTTGTCGACCCTGTCCGAGGACAGCTTCGCATCGCTCATGGCCTGCTCCATCGGCCCCTTGCAGCGGCTGACGATGGGCTCGACGAGCTCCTCCAGCTTGGCACGGGTGATGGTCTGGATCAGGTGCTTCGGACCGGACGCGTCGGATGCGATGAAAGGCAGGTTGATCTCGGTCTGCATGGTGGTGGAAAGCTCGATCTTCGCCTTCTCACACGCCTCACGGACCCTCCAGAACGCCATGTTGTCCGCGGCGAGGTCGATCCCCGTCTCCTTCTGGAACTCTCCGATGACGTACTTGGTGATGGCCTCGTCCATGTCGGAACCGCCCAGCTGGGTGTCTCCCGATGTGGAGAGGACCTCGAACACCCCGTCACTGAAGTCCATGACGGTGACATCCAGGGTACCTCCCCCGAGGTCGAACACCATGATCTTCTGCTCTACGTCCGACTTGTCGAGACCGTACGCGAGTGCGGCGGCGGTGGGCTCGTTGATGATACGGACCACTTCCAGACCGGCGATCGCACCGGCATCCTTGGTGGCCTGCCTCTGATTGTCGTTGAAGTATGCGGGCACGGTGATGACGGCCTTGTCGACGGTCTCCCCGATGTACGATTCCGCGTCCTTCTTGATCTTCTGGAGGATGAAGGCCGATATCTGCTGGGGAGTGTACTCCTTTCCGAGAGCGGTCACCTTGTCGCTGGTCCCCATCTTCCTCTTGACGTTCTTGATCGTTCCGTCGGGGTTTGTGACGGCCTGCCTCCTGGCGGGCTCTCCGACCAGGAGCTGTCCATCCTTCGTGAATGCCACGTATGAAGGGAAGGACTTCCCTCCGACACTGGTCCCCTCCGCGCTGGGGATCATCGTGGGCCTTCCGCCCTCCATAACGGATGCGGCGGAGTTGCTGGTTCCCAGATCTATTCCTATTATCCTTGACATATTATCACTCCTTGTCTTGATCCTCTACAGCCGGTTCGTCCCCGGCGGCGGAGTCCTCTGCGGGCTCCGTCTTCTTCGTTACCTTTACCTTGGCGTACCTCAGGACCTTCCCATTCAGGGTGTAGCCCTTCTGGAACACCTCGGCGATCATCCCGTCCTCGTCCCCCTCCACGGCGCACAGCGCCTCATGGAGGTTCGGGTCGAACCTCCCCTCGGAGGCTATCTCCCTGAGGCCGTTCGACTCCAGCACCTTCATCAGGTTGCTCCTGACCCCGCGGACGCCCTGAACGAGTACGGAATCCTCCTCCGTGCTCGCCAGCGCCCTGTCGAGGTCGTCCACGACCGTCAGAAGGTCCTGCACTATGGTGGAACAGGCGTACTTCCTGTACTCCTCGTTCTCACGCTGGGTCCTCTTGCGGTAGTTGTCGAAATCAGCCTGCAGGCGACGGGCCATGTCGAGGTACTTGTCCGCGTCCGCCCTGGCCTGCGCCAGCTCGTCGGGCCTCTCGACTTCCTCCTCTGTGGAGGCTTCATTCTGGGTTTTCTTGTCCTTCCTATCGGTCATAGGTCACGCCTTCGAAGAGATACACAACGGGTAAGGAGGGGTCCGAGGACCCCTCGGTTTGAGTTAGTTTCAGTCGTCCATTCCGGGCATTCCGTCGCCGACCTGGGGCATGGGGCTGCCCTTGGAGGCGATGACATCGTCGATCCTGAGGACCATGATGGCTGCGTCGGTAGCAGAGTTGATGGCCTGCTTTCCGATCCTGTAGGGCTCGATGACGTTGAGCTTCCTCATGTCCTCGACCTTTCCGGAGTAGGGGTTGAGTCCCGCGTAGTTGTTTCCGGCCTTGTGCTGCTTCCTCATCTCGATGAGCACGTCGATGGGGTCGAGCCCAGCGTTCTCGGCCAGGGTCCTGGGGATGCTCTCCATGGCGGAGGCGTAGGACTCGATGGCGATCTGCTCCCTTCCGCCGACGGATGCGGCGTAGTCGCGGAGCTGCATGGCGATCTCCATTGCGGTGGATCCTCCGCCGGTGACCATCATTCCGTCCTCGATCGCGACACGGACCACGGACCATGCGTCGACCAGAGACCTCTCGACCTCGTCTGCGACATGCTTGGTTCCTCCGCGGACGAGCACGGAGACGGTCTTGGGCTCCTTGACGCCGGTGATGAAGGTCATCTCCTCGTTCTCGATCTTCTTGAGCTCGACGGTCTCGGCGTATCCGAGGTCCTCCGCGCTGAGCTCGCTGATCTTGTTGATGACATTGGCGCCGGTGGACCTTCCGAGCCTCTCCATGTCAGACTTCTTGACACGCCTGCAGGCATAGATGCCCTCCTTGGCGAGGAAGTGCTGGGCGAGGTCGTCGATTCCCTTCTGGCAGAAGACGACATTGGCTCCGGAGGCCTTGACCTTCGCGACCATCTCCTTCAGCATGTTCTCCTCTTCGGCGACGAATTTGCTGAGCTGGTTGGGGTCGGTGATCTGAATCTTGGCGTCGATCTCGGTCTTCTTAACCTCGAAGGGCGCATCGATGAGGGCGATCTTCGCACCGCTGACGACCTTGGGCATAGAGGGCTGAACGGGCTCCTTGTCGATGATGAGTCCCTTGACGATGTAGGAGTTCTCCATGGAGGCCCCCTCTTTCTTCACGGTCTGGATGTTCTTCAGGTCCACCACGTAGTTGCCGTTCTTGTCCTTGTCGACGACGGTCTTGACCGCGTCGACGACGAGCTTGGCGAACTGCTCCTTGGAGTTGTTGACCTGCTTGGAGATCATAGCGGTCTCGGCGATGAGTCCGAGGGTCTCGTCGTCATCGATGGAGACCTTCATGGACGTCTTGTTGAGGACCTCCTGCGCTTTCGTGTTGGCCATCCTGTATCCCTTGGCGATGATCGTGGGGTGCACGTTGGCATCGATAAGGTCCCTGGCCTTCTTCAGGAATTCCCCAGCGAGGATGACACTGGTGGTGGTTCCGTCTCCGACCTCTGCGTCCTGGGTCTTTGCGACCTCGACGAGCATCTTGGCGGCGGGGTGCTGAACATCCATCTCCTTAAGGATGGTCACACCGTCGTTAGTGATGACGACATCTCCGACGGAGTCGACCAGCATCTTGTCCATTCCACGGGGTCCGAGACTGCTCCTGACAGCATCGGAGATAGCCATTGCGGCTGCGATGTTGTTGAACTGAGCGTCCTTGCCCTTCTCTCTTTTGGTTCCTTCCCTAAGGATAATGACGGGTGCGTTGCCCATACCCATATTCGTTCCTCCAGTCCTTCCGCTGTGCGGAATTCTAAGGGCGTTTATGTTAGAACTTCTATATAAACTTGATTGCTTTGTACCATCCATCCGAACTCCACGCACCCCATTGTGACACGCCCGTTCCCGATGGCGTCCACGGGTTGCTGGCCGGATCCCCCGGACCTGAAATGCCATACCTCGCGACAAAAGAGTTGCGATGTACACTCGTCTAATAATATTGTAAATAAGAGACAGATGACTAATATCCATAACTTTATTAGGGACTTTGATGTACGATTTCTCCCGTTGATTCGATATGAAGTTGATTTTCGTCAGCGGAGGGGTTATCTCGGGGCTAGGAAAAGGGATCACCGCATCCTCGATCGGACGCCTTCTGGAATCCAGGGGACTCAAGGTCTCCGCCATCAAGATCGATCCGTACCTGAACATAGACGCAGGGACCATGAACCCGTTCGAGCACGGGGAGGTGTATGTGCTGGATGACGGGGGAGAGGTGGACCTCGACCTCGGGAACTACGAGAGGTTCATGGACCTCCACCTCACAAGGGACCACAACATCACGACGGGCAAGGTCTACCGCTCCGTCATCGAGAACGAGCGGCACGGGGACTATCTCGGTAAGACCGTCCAGATCATCCCCCACATCACAAACGAGATCAAGAGGAGGATCACCACCGTCGCACGCGACTCCGGCGCGGACGTCGTCATCATAGAGCTGGGAGGGACCGTCGGCGACATGGAGTCGCTGCCGTTCCTGGAGGCCGCAAGACAGCTCGGGAGAGAGCTCGGCAGGGAGGAGAACGTCATGTTCGTCCACACCACGCTCATCCCGATCATGGGGTCCGTCGGAGAGGAGAAGACCAAACCGACCCAGCACTCAGTGAAGGAGCTGATGTCCATCGGGATCAGGCCGGACGTCATCGTGGGGAGGTGCTCCGAGCCCATCAGCGATGCCGCCAGGGCGAAGATCGCCATGTTCTGCGACGTGCCCGAGCAGGCGGTCATATCCACCCCGGACGCACGCTCGATCTACGAGGTCCCTCTGAACCTGGAGAAGCAGGGCGTCGCGGACTACATCATCGACAAGATGAAGCTCGGACCGATGACGACCAAAAGGGACATGGCCCGGTGGGAGGGCTTCGTCGACCGCGTGGTCAATCCGAAGAGGGAGGTGAGGATCGCCCTGGTGGGGAAGTACACGTCCCTCGCCGATTCCTACCTGTCCCACCTTGAGGCGTTCACGCATGCGGGTGCCGCGGCGGAGTGCAAGGTAAGGATCAAGTTCATCGACAGTGACGAGCTGGTCGCCCACGATCCCTCATCGCTCCTCGGGGACGTCGACGGCGTCCTCGTCCCAGGCGGATTCGGGATAAGGGGCGTCGAGGGGAAGATAGAGGCCGCGAGATACGCCAGGGAGAACGGCATCCCGTTCCTCGGGGTGTGTCTCGGGTTCCAGATCGCGACCATCGAGTTCTGCAGGCATGTCCTGGGGCTCGGGAAGGCCAGCAGCACCGAGTTCGACCCCGATACCCCCGACCCGATAATCTGCATCATGAACGAGCAGAAGGGCATAGTCAACATGGGGGCCACCATGCGCCTCGGTGCGCAGGACGTCGTCCTGAGGGAAGGGTCGAAGGCCTGCGAGCTCTACGGTGGCAGGACCCTCATCTCCGAGAGGCACAGGCACAGGTACGAGGTCAATCCCGACTACATCGAGAGGATGGAGGCCGCGGGATGGAGGTTCACCGGAAGGTCCGAGTGCGGCACCAGGATGGAGATCGGGGAGCTGGAGGGCCATCCGTACTTCGTCGCGTCCCAGTTCCACCCGGAGTTCAAGTCGAAGCCGGAATGCGCGTCCCCCCTCCATCAGGGACTCGTGAATGCCGCGATAAGGTACTCGGGATCCAAGTGACCGCCCGGGACCTCCGGGTACGGACGGTCCGGAAACCTCTTCCGCCCTATATCCCCGTCCATCCGGGGACGGGACGTTCTGGCACTTTGAGAAATATAAGGGCCCTCGTGGGACGCGGTCCCCGAGGGCCCCCGGATGGTCGCACAGACCGTCCGCTCCGATACCGGTATCGGGTCACTCGGACTCCTGTTCCAGGAGCAGCTTGTACCCGACCGGCATGACCTTGATGAACCTGGGAAGCTCCTCCTCCCAGTCGTTCAGGATCTTCGCCGCCTTCGGCGAGTCGGTGTACTCGAGATGCCTCTCGATTATGGACCTGAGCTCCCTGACGTCCTCCGGTGCCTCCACCAGGGTCAGCTCGACCAGGTCCATGTTGCAGTGCCTGTCGAAGTCCCCGTCCAAATCGTAGACGTAGGCTATGCCGGCCGACATGCCGGCCGCGAAATTCCTCCCGCAGCGCCCCAGCACCACGACCCTTCCACCCGTCATGTACTCGCAGCAGTGGTCCCCGGCGCCCTCAGCGACGGCGGTCGCACCGCTGTTCCTGACACAGAACCTCTCTCCGACGGAGCCGTTGATGTACAGCTCCCCGGACGTCGCGCCGTACAGGATGGTGTTGCCCGCGATGACGTTGCACTCAGGGATCTCCCCCTCGGGCGTGACGACGATCTTCCCTCCGGAGAGCCCCTTCCCGACATAGTCGTTGGCGATGCCGCGGAGGTCGAACCTGACCCCCTTGGAGAGGAACGCTCCGAAGCTCTGTCCGGCGGCGCCGTTGAACGTGACGCTCACGGTGTCCTCCTTCAGATCGAGCTCCCTGCGCGCTATCTCGCCAGAGAGCATCACCCCGACCGAACGGTCCACGTTGGTGATCTGGTACAGGAGGTCCACCCTCCTACCGGTGTCCAAGGCATCCTTCGCGTCGGCGATCATCCTCCTGTCGATCACGTCGCCGACGATGTCGGGCTGTCCGGCGGAGCGCTTCCTCTCGCCCTCCTGTGTGAAGAACAGAGGGGACAGGTCCAGGTGGGACACCTTCCCGTCCGCGGGGACCCTCTCGAGCAGGTCCGCGCGTCCGATGACCTCGTCGAGGGAGGTGAAACCCATCCCTGCGAGCCTCGAACGGACGTCCTCCGCCATGAGCCTCCAGTAGTTGACCACATCGTCCTTCGTCCCGGCGAACCTGGCCCTCCTCTCGGGGTCCTGCGTCGCTATGCCGACTGGACATGTGTTGGTCTGGCACTTCCTGCACATGATGCATCCCATGGCGACCATGGGTGCGGTCGCGAATCCGAACTCCTCCGCTCCGAGGAGGGCCGCGACGATGACGTCGCGCCCTGTCTTGAACTGACCGTCCGCCTGCACCGTCACACGGCCGCGGAGGTTGTTGGCGACGAGCGCCTGCTGGACCTCTGCGAGCCCGGTCTCCCAGGGGGACCCGGCGTACCGGAGGGACGACAGCGGGCTAGCGCCCGTGCCCCCGTCGCCGCTGGAGATGAGGATCATGTCCGCACCTGCCTTGGCGACCCCTGCCGCGACGGTCCCCACTCCCGCCTCCGAGACGAGCTTGACGCTGACCCTGGCGGTCGGGTTGATGCACCTGAGGTCGTAGATGAGCTGCTTCAGGTCCTCGATGGAATATATGTCGTGATGGGGCGGCGGCGAGATCAGGGTTATCCCCGGGATCGTGTGCCTGATGGCCGCGATGACCTTGTCGACCTTGAACCCCATGAGCTGACCTCCCTCCCCGGGCTTGGCCCCCTGGGCGACCTTGATCTGCAGCTCGTCCGCATTGACAAGGTACTCTGCGGTGACCCCGAACCTTCCGGATGCCACCTGCTTCACGGCGGAGCGGAGGTTCCTGCCGTCGGGTCCGACCCTGAACCTGGCCGGGTCCTCCCCGCCCTCCCCCGTGTTGCTCTGGGACCCTATGGAGTTCATCGCCTCCGCGAGGGTCTCGTGGGCCTCCTTGCTGATGGCGCCGAATGAGATCGCACCGACCTCGAACCTCCTCATGATGGATTCCGCCGGCTCGACATCGTCGATAGGAACGGGACTCCCCCTTCTCTCGGTCAGGAGGTCGCGGATGAAGAAACGGCCGTTGTCGACGACCGACGCGAACCTGGCATACTCGTCAGGGCTCCCGGTCCTGGCCGCCGAGCGCAGGGCCTTGACCGCGTCCGTGCTCCAGCTGTGCCTCTCGCCTCCCTTGCGACTTGCGTACACGCCTGCATCCTCCGCGAGGACATCGTCCCCGGCGAGCGCTCTGCGGTGCATCTCGAGATACTCGGACGCTATGTCGTCCAACCCTATCCCGCAGACGGGCGAGGCGGTGTCCCCGAAGTACTTCGAGGCGACCGCACGGTCTATCCCGATGGTCTCGAACAGCCTCGAGCCGCGGTATGAGCGTATGGTCGCGATGCCCATCTTGGACATCACCTTGAGCAGACCCTTGTCGATCGCCTTGAGGTACTTGGCCTCGGCGGTGTCGGCATCCATCTTCACACGGCCCGAGTCGACTATGTCCTGGACGGCGGCGAGCGCCATGTACGGATTGACGGCATTGGCTCCGTATCCGACGAGGAGCGCGAAGTGCATGACCTCCCTGGGCTCCCCGGACTCGACCACGATGGCGGTCTGCAGCCTCTTCTTCTCCCTGACGAGGTGCTGATGCACCGCCGAGAGGGCGAGGAGGGAGGGCATCGCGGCCCTGTCCCCGGACACCCCGCGGTCGGAGAGGATTATGTATGAGGCACCTCCGTCGACGGCCGCCTCCGCCTCCCTGCAGAGCCTGGCGACCTCGTTCTCGAGGGTCCCGGGCGCAGGATCCGCGGGGAACGTCGTGTCGAGCGTTACGGCATCGAACCCCCTGTACCTGAGGCTCCTCAGGAGGTCCAGCTCCCTGTTCGTGATGACGGGGTGACGGGCCTTGACGACCTTGCAGTGCTTGGGCGTCGGGTCCAGGATGCTCTGGTGGACCGAGCCGATGTACCCCATCGTGGACATTACCAGCTCCTCCCTGATCGGGTCGATCGGAGGGTTGGTGACCTGGGCGAACATCTGCCTGAAGTAGTTGAACAGGAGCTGGGGGCGATCGGACATGATCGCCAGCGGCGCATCGAATCCGGCGGATCCGATAGGCTCCTTCCCGGTGGAGACCATGGGCTCCATGACCTTGTTGAAATCCTCCGCGGTGTACCCGAACTCGGCGAGCTTCGGCCCGTATCCCTCGACGGCGCGGCCCACCTGCCTGCCCGAGGACAGCTTGTCCAGGTCGAGGCGGTTCCTCTCGAGCCAGTCGCGGTAGGGGTACGCCTTCGCGAGGGCCTCCTTGATCTCCGTGTCGCGCAGGATGCGTCCCTTCGACGTGTCGACGAGGAGCATCTTCCCGGGCCTGAGACGCCCGGTCTCGATGACCTCCTCTGACCTCAGAGGGATGACCCCCGCCTCGGATGCCAGGATCATCATTCCGTCGGATGTGACGGAGAACCTGGCGGGACGGAGACCGTTCCTGTCCAGCATGCCGCCGGCAAGGGTCCCGTCCGTGAACATGACGGCCGCGGGCCCGTCCCACGGCTCCATCAGTATGGAATGGTACTCGTAGTACGCCTTCAGACTGTCCGGTATCGGGTTCCTGTCGTTCCAGGACTCCGGGATCATGATGGACAGGGCGTTGGGCATGCTCTTCCCTGTCATGGTCAGGAACTCGAACACGTTGTCGAGGGTCGCGCTGTCGCTCATGCCCGCCTGCATCACGGGGAATATCTCCTCGATGTTCGGGATCTGCTCGGTCTGCATGACGCTCTCGCGGGCCTGCATCCATGAGCGGTTGGCGCGGATGGTGTTGATCTCGCCGTTGTGACAGAGCATCCTGAAGGGCTGTGCCAGCTTCCATGCGGGCATGGTATTGGTGCTGAACCTCGAGTGGACCATCGCGATGGCCGACTCGAAATCGGGATCGGACAGGTCCAGGTAGTAGTCGCGGAGCTGTTCGGGCGTGAGCATCCCCTTGTAGACCATGGTCCTGGTCGACAGGGAGCATATGTAGAAATCGTCCCTGCCGTCGAGGTCCGAGGCCGCGATGCTGTTGCTGACGACCTTCCTTATCCTGTACAGCTTCCTCTCGAGGGTCTCCGGGGAATCGTACGAGGATGCGAACACCTGCACGATGCGGGGCTCGCCCTCCAGTGCCATGGGTCCAGGGACCGAGTGGTCCACAGGGACCTCGCGCGTCGCGATGACGCTGACCACGAACCTCTGGCACACGGCCTTGAAGAGTTCGATGAAGCGTTCTGCCGAGGGCGGATCCCTCGGCAGGAAGATGAGTCCGGTCCCGTACCTTCCGGCTTCCGGGACCGGGACCCCTAGTTTCCCGATGAACCCGTGTGGAATCTGGACCAGGATGCCCGCACCGTCGCCGGTCTTGCCGTCGCCGTTCTCGGCACCCCTGTGGGCCATGTTCTCCAACAGCTTCAGACCGGTCTCCACGATGCGGTGGGACCTGGCGCCGTCCATGTTGACGGCGAGTCCCACTCCGCAGCTGTCACGGTCGTTGGCGGGGTCGTAGAGTCCTCCGTTCATCGTCGTGTCCACCTTTCCATCGGATCAGCGGATGAACAGCAGCTCGCGGTACTTGGGGAGCGGCCACATCTCGTCGTCGACGATCATCTCGAGGGCATCGACATGCTCCCTGATCTGCTCGAGGTAGACGGTGATCTTGTCGTGATAGGCGATGGCCTTGTCCCTCTCACCGGGAAGGTCCTCTATCCTGTCGCACTCGGCCTCCATCTCCTCTGCCTTGGAACGGGCCTCGCTGCAGTGCATGGCGATGTCCTTGATGATGTGGATCTCCCCGCATGCGACCTGCTCGAACTCCTTCCTGTCGGTGAAGATCTCCTTCATCTTGGACACGTTGTCCAGGAGGACGGACTGGTAGCGGGTGGCGACCGGCAGGATGTGGTTGGCGGTGAGGTCTGCGAGGACACGGGCCTCGATCTCGATCTTCTTGTTGTAGATCTCCCAGTTGATCTCGGTCCTGGCCTTCAGCTCGACATCGGACATGACCCCGACGTCCTCGTAGATCATGGCGGTCTGCTTGGAGAGGTACGCGTCGTAGCACACGGGTGCGGAGGTCTCGCAGTCCAGTCCGCGCTTCTTCGCCTCGGCCTTCCACTCGTCGGAGTATCCGTTACCGTCGAAGCAGACCTTCTGGCACTTCTTGTATGTCTCCTTGGTCTCCTCCAGGAGTGCCTGTGTCACGGGCGTTCCGGATGCGATCCTCTTGTCGACGGCCTCCTTGAACTGCTTGAGCTGGTAGGCGACGATGGCGTTCAGCACGGTGACCGCACTGGAGCAGTTGGCGGATGACCCCACGGCCCTGAACTCGAACCTGTTGCCGGTGAACGCGAACGGGGAGGTCCTGTTCCTGTCCGTGTTGTCGATCAGGAGCTCGGGGACCTGGGGGATCCCGAGGCTGTACTTGCTCTTCCCGGCGATCTTGACCATGTCCTTGCTCTTGAGGAGCTCCTTGAAGGCGTTGGTGACCTGGGTCCCGAGGAAGCAGGAGATGATCGCGGGAGGCGCCTCGTTGGCCCCGAGCCTGTGGGCGTTGCTGGCGGTCATGACGGACGCCTTCAGGAGGGCGTTGTTGTCGTAGACGGCCTTGAGGACGTTGGCCATGAACACGAGGAACCTGAGGTTCTCCTTGTTGTTCTTCCCGGGGGACAGGAGCCCGATCCCGGACTCGGTGCCGAGGGACCAGTTGCAGTGCTTTCCGGACCCGTTGATCCCTGCGAAGGGCTTCTCGTGGAGGAGGACCTTGAACCCGTGCCTCTCCGCGGTGGTCTTCATGAGGGCCATCAGCTCGAGGTTGTGGTCGATGGCGAGGTTCGCCTGCTCGAACACGGGCGCGATCTCGAACTGGTTGGGCGCGACCTCGTTGTGCCTGGTCTTGATGGGGATCCCGAGCTTGTAGGCTCCGAACTCGAGGTCCTTCATGAACTCGAGGACCCTCGAGGGGATGCATCCGAAATAGTGGTCCTCCAGCTGCTGGTTCCTGGCGGAGTTGTGGCCGACGAGCGTCCTCTCCGCCATGATCACGTCGGGACGGAGCGCGTAGAGCGCGGCATCCACGAGGAAGTACTCCTGCTCCCATCCGAGGAAGGAGTAGACGGCATCGTCCTTGATGCCGAAGTACTTGAGGACATCGGCGGTCGCCTTCGCGACGGCGGTCTCGGACCTCAGGAGAGGGGTCTTGAAATCGAGGGCCTCCCCGGTATATGAGATGAATACCGTGGGGATGCACAGGGTGTCCCCCAGGACGAATGCGGGGGACGAGGGGTCCCATGCGGTGTATCCGCGGGCCTCGAAGGTGTTCCTGAGTCCTCCTGAAGGGAACGAGGACGCATCGGGCTCCTGCTGACACAGGAGCTTCCCTGTGAACTCCTCTAGGCTCTCTCCCTTCCCGTAGGGTTCCGCGAAGGAGTCGTGCTTCTCCGCCGTTCCGCCGGTCAGGGGCTGGAACCAGTGGGTGTAGTGGGTGGCCCCCATGTCCATGGCCCAGCGCTTCATACCGGCGGCGACCTGCTCGGCGACGTCCCTCTGGAGAGTGATCCCCTGCTCGATCGATTCGTACACCTTCTGCCTGGTATCGGCGGAGAGGTACTTTCTCATGTTCTTCCTGTTGAAGACGTTGCAGCCGAAGTAGTCTGACGTTGCGGGCGCAGGGGGGACCGCATCCACGGACGGCCTCATGAAGGCCTCTTCCACGGCGTCGAACCTAGTGTAAGTCATAATCCCCAGTCATACTTACCTGAATATAAACATTCCGTAATTTTATGATGAAAATCCAGTTATCAGCGTGCAGATTAGACAAATATCTAATCAAAACTGAATAACCACAACCTATCGACGTACAATGGGATGCGTGGGGGGACCGTTCGGAGGGATACGTGACAGAAGGTGCGACCTGCGTACATGGCCTGGCTTCCATCCCTTGCACGCGGGCCCGGATCCTCCCGGATCCCGAACGGGCTAGGACGGGATTTTATTACCTATTCATCGATACAGGTAGCAGGGATTAAGGATGGCGTTCAAGCTATTCAAGAACGGGGATGAGCTCTATGAGAGCAGCAAGGAGCTCATCAAGAGAGGTGAATTCGCCAAAGCGCGCGAATACCTCATCAAGTCGATAGACAAAGACGGCGGTGTCGATGACGTGGCCGCGGTGCAGGTGGCGCTCATCGACCTCAGCGGCAGGCTCACTAACGCGTCCGCGTACCAGAACCTCCTCACGTCTCTGAACAAGCTGACCTCCGCCAAAGAGGTGGAGTTCGGCCTGGACGTCATAGATGTCGAGGACATGAAGACCGAGTGCGAGCTCACGGTAAGGAAGATCCAGCTCCTGTCCTCGGGCGGGAGCGGCAATGCGCTGGTCGAGAAGGGGAAGGCGCTCCAGGAGCTCGCGGCCGACTACCAGTCCAGGATCGGGGGCAAGAGCCTCATCGCGATCTCGCTCTTCAAGAAGGACACGTCCATCACCGGTAACACGGAGTTCTACAACCTGATGGCCGTGGCATACGAGTCCATGGCCGACGGATGCGTGTTCGACGACCCCAGGCAGGCTGCGGAATACCAGCAGATCGCCGCGGGATACCGCCAGCAGAACGGCCAGTCCACGGACGAGAACATGCGCAGGGTCCAGGAGTACTCGCGTACGTGCACCTGTTGGATGTGCGGGAGGATCGCCATCGGAGAGGGGATCCACTTCTACTCCGCACCGGCGGAGGTGTCCCCGTCCCTCGAGGACAAGGCCTCGTCCGCCGCCGCATCCAGGGCCGACAGCCAGCACATATACATCTGTCGCGCGTGCTACACGGCCATCTCCAACAGGTCCGACGAGATCTCCAGGGCATACTATCAGCAGACGATGCAGCACATGCAGGCGATGGAGGCGAGGCTCCAGGCGGAGATCGCCGCCCTGCAGACACAGATCGCCTTCGCCAGAATGGGTAGATGAACATGGACGAGATGGTCGAACTGCGCTGCAAGTACTGCGGCGCACCCCTGGACAGGAGGGACATCGAGTCCGAATCCCCGTACGTCACGTGCCCCAGCTGCGGCACCACCCAGCAGAGGCTGGACGCCAAGAAGTACATGGAGCAGATGATGGGGCAGATCCAGAGCTGGATCTCGAAGACGATCCCCGGCGGCTTCATGATGGGCCAGAGCGAGAACGTCGATCCCATCGCAAGGCACAACATATTCATCAACAACGTGAAACCGCGTGTGGAGGTGGAGATCAACGAGTACAGGTTCGCCCTGAACGCCGTGATCGCATCCCCGCTCATCGTGCTCCCCTTCAGCAAAGGCGAGCCGGTGAGGTCCAACCACACGTCCACACAGGCGTTCGAGTTCGATGCGAGGCTCAAGAGCGTAGCACCCCTCGCGGTGGACGACGAGAGCCGCGCCTCCATAAGGGCGGGAGAGGGCATAGCGAACGCGTACGCCCTGATAGTCAACAATTCCAAGCTCCTGTCGGACACCGTGCCGGGCAGATTCGCCCTGATGTCCAAGAACTTCAAGGAGTCCGCAGATGCGATATCCGGATGCGAGGGGTACGAGCCCCTCGGATCCAGGCTGAATGCCCTGTCGGAGGTGTGCTCCGCATCGGACATGGTGCTCAACGGCGACGCCCTCGGCTGTTCCGCCAAAGCGGAGGAGGCGATCTCCAAGCTGGAGGCCGCCAAGAGGGAGCTCCTCGCGAACCCGAAGCTTGCCATGACGCTCCGTGCGGTCGACCTCGAAATCGCACAGAGCAGGACACTGAAGAACGTGGCGGACATGGTCAACAACGGGACCTCCAAGGACCCGCTCAAGACACTGAACCTCATAACCGAGATCTCATCGCTCAAGCTCCCGTCCAATCCACAGTGGGACAGGCTGCTGTCCCGCGAGGACAGGGACTACGAGCTGTTCGGATACGTCAGGGACATAGTGACGGGCAGGAACGGCGGGACCCTCCCGATATGCACTGGCGGAGGCGATGTCCTGTTCCCGTTCTGGGACGTGGACCTGCAGTACAGCTTCACGACGGGGTCCCTGTTCTCCAAGAAGTCGGTGGTTGTCAGCGAGGACCTCCTGATCCCCGCCACGTTCACGATATCCCCCGAGGCGCTGTCGAACCCGCGTACCGGCCTGACGGACATATTCGCCGCTGCACCGGAGAGCTCGATCCTCAACAGGCTAAAGGGAGAGGAGCAGAGCATCAGCGGCGGCGCAGGCATCGGAAGGCTAGCGGACTCCGCGGCCGACAACTCGCCCGGGTCCAGGACCATTGTCGTGCCCCTGTGCACGAAGACGGAGGCGTCCAGGCTCGTGGAGATGTACCTCACCCAATGTGCCCAGTCGCACTCGAAGCTGAAGCTCAGCAGACCCAACGTGAAGAAGCTGATCTACGTGCCGTGCTCGATCGAGGGCGGACGCGTGGCCCTGCCGAACGCATTCAACGGCCTGGAGCCCAGGGTATTGGGCTCCGGAGCGGACAAACTGATCAAACTGTGAGAGGAACGAGATGACAGACGAAAACGGGTTGAAACCCAGAACATGGAACGCTGTCGCGGTAGGGGCACTCCTCATCGCGGCCGCACTTGCGATCATACTGTACTGGTACCAGGGAGACCTGATCTGCGCCTTCGGGACGCTGCTCCTGGTCTACGGGATATACATGGCGGGGACGAGCTTCCTCAAGAGCGGAGGGGAGAACAACTTCGGACCCTCCGATGCCGATGCCGCCCTCGCGGCAGGGACCGTAGTCGCGGGCGTCGGCATCACATGCCTCGTCTGGGGATTCACCGGAGAGGTGCTGATCACCGTGGCGGTGCTGATCATAATACTGGCAGTGGTCGGGATCATAATGGCAATGAAGAACAGGAACGTGTGAACATGTCCATCGACGAGAAAGTCAAATCCGAAATGAAGGACAAGATGTCCCTCACCGAGAGGATCGCCCTGTACATCCCCATATACAGAGGATACAAGGAGAAGAACCTCCGCAGGGAGGAGGACAGGGCCGTCAGGAACGAGGTCGCCAGGTCCATACAGGGAACGAAGGCCGACCTCTCGACCATCCAGAGAGAGCTCGTCGATCAGCCGGAGCTCATGATGGACATGGAGAGGATCAGGACCAAGATCGACAGGTACGACGTCAAGGTCAGGAAAGCGGTCAATGGATACTCCGGATTCCACACCGCCGTCAAGATCGACGAGTCCGACCTGGACGCCCTGGTGAGATGGGATGCCAAGCTGATAGAGGACATCCTGTTGCTCAGGGAGGCCACCTCGGACCTTCTGAAAACGGTCGATCTCGGGGCGGAGGCCAAGGCCGAGATGAGGAACCTCGAGAGGGGAGTGGACTCCATGATCGAGGACTACGACCAGAGGGAGACTGTCATGAGAGGATTCGCCACGGAAGGAGATGATGAATGATGGGAAAGACCAACGTTGTATTCTGGGAGAACCAGGGGCCTGACGACATCATATACGCGTACGAGCACGACGACCTCAGGACCCTGACCTCGGTCACCGTCCCCGAGCACGCCGTGGCGATATTCGCCAGGGACGGACAGCTCACCGGCGTCCTGGAGCCCGGCAGGCACATGATCACGTCCTCGAACATCCCCTGGCTGACCAAGCTGTACAACCTCGCGCTCGGCTACAAGGAGACCCCGTTCAAGGTGCAGATCATATTCGTGTCCCTGAAGATGTTCAACGGGAAATGGGGCATCCGCGCCATGATCAAGGCGGCCCAGGGCTACGAGGTACCGATAACACTGATGTCCAACGGGGACTTCCAGTTCCGCATCAACGACATCCCCGTGTTCTACACGCAGGTCCTGGGCGGGCTGAAGTCCTACACCACCGGTGACGTCAACATGTTCATGAAGAGCTTCATCAACGAGCAGATCACGCAACAGCTCACGAAGCAGTGCTACATGGACGTGTACGGGAACCTCGAGAAGGCCTCCACCACCACCAAGGTCATGGTGGAGCAGTACTTCCAGCAGAGGGGCGTCGAACTCCTCAGCCTCAAGATCTCCGAGGTGCGCACCACCGACGAGGACCAGAAGAAGATCTTCGAGTACCTCCAGTTCAGCAGCGCCAACGGAGAGGCGTTCAAGAGGTACGAGGTCATGGACAGGATGGCCGACGCCATCGGCAACTCGGAGGGCGGTGCGGCGATGGGCACGGGAATGCTCCTGTTCCCCCAGATGTACCAGCAGCTCCAACAGCAGCCCCTGTACGGTGTCCAGGGCCAGCAGGCCGCGGCCGCCCAGATGCAGCAGCAGCCCAAGGTCCTGTGCCCCTACTGCGGGTCGCCCAACGACTACCCGTACAAGTTCTGCAACAACTGCGGGCAGCCCTCGCCCCAGGCCCAGAGCCAACAGCCCCCTCAGCCTCAGGCCGCCGCTCCCGCGCCGGGCGGTGCACCGAGATTCAACAACTGCCCCTACTGCGGACAGAACATCAGCGGTCTTCCCAAGACCCCCAAGTTCTGCCCGTACTGCTCGGAACAGCTGTACTGAAACATCCCTGGCGGGAGACCTTACAGGGTCTGCGGACCCTGGACCTTCTCATCCACCGCATACTGTGGATCCCATGATCGGACATCATACATCCATCTACCAAAGATTACGGTAATATTTCTACGAATTTCGTTTATAATCATACGATTACAGCATTATCCGACAACATTCCTTCGAAATCCATATGAGTCAATAGAAACATTGAAATATTGTGGACACACATATCATACTCAGGAGGTAAGCAAACATCGGTAAACGTAAAGTGATCCAGATCTGCGGCGAGAACTGCCAGCTGAGGACCTGCGCGGAGAAAGACCGGTCGCTCGACACTTGTCTCCTGTGTGGGTCGCGACAGTTCGCAAGACTCGACTGATGACCGCGACAAACACCATTACCCTTCGGGGGAACCTTCTGGAAGAGAAACGACAGGGAGCACAGGACAAGGAGCCGGGTATTCTCGAGCGATACCGTCACCCGACTGCCCCCTGTGCGTACAGGGCGTGTGAAGAAGCTTTTTAATTCACGCCACGGTGACCATTCCGATGAGCAACATTGAGGATTACATCACCAACATCCCCGATTTCCCCAAGCCCGGGATCATGTTCAGGGACGTCACCACCATCATGAGCAGTCCTGACGGACTCAAACTGTCCATAGACGGACTTGTGGACATGGTCCGCGACCTGGACTTCGACCTGGTGGTCGGATCCGAATCGAGAGGCTTCATCTTCGGGACCCCCGTCGCATACGCCCTCAACAAGGGATTCATCCTCGTGAGGAAGAAGGGCAAGCTCCCTAGGGAGACCATATCCGAGGACTACGACCTCGAATACGGCAGCGCCACCCTCGAGATGCACAAGGACGCCATCAAGCCCGGTCAGAGGGTCATCATCGTCGACGACCTCATCGCTACCGGCGGGACGACCGAGGCCATAGTGAAGATGGTCGAGCGCGAGGGCGGGGAGGTAGTGAAGATCTGCTTCGTCATGGAGCTCGCCGGACTCAAGGGAAGGGAGAAGCTCAAGAAGTACGACGTGGAATCCCTCGTGACGTACGAAGGTGCCTGAATGAGAATCGTGTGCCCCGCGATCCGTGACGGATGGTTCGGCGACGAGTACGGTGCCAAGGGCGACCGGTTCGTCAACGGCATGCCCTCGCTCTCCCCCGGATTCGAGATCGTCGACGCTCCTGATGGGACCAAGAGCTTCGCGGTCATCTTCGACGACTACGACGCGTGCTCCGCCAGCGGATTCCTATGGGTCCACTGGATGATCTCCGACCTCAGGGGGACCTCCGTGGAGGAGGGAGCATCCCATAACGACCCTCCGTTCACGGAAGGTGCCAACAGCTGGTTCAGCGCGCTCGGGGACCTCGACAGGGAGAAGGCCACCGGATACGGCGGGCCCGCACCCCCCAACGGGACCCACAGGTACACCCTGAAGGTCTTTGCCCTGGACACCGTGCTGGACCTCCCCCGCGGGTTCAGGCTCAACGACCTCTACTTCGCGATGGACGGGCACATCATCGGCCACTGCAAGACGATCGGGAAGTACAGCACCGAATGACATTTCCGCGGATGTCCGGGGGCATCGCCGGGGACGGCGGACCCTCGGCATCGGCACCACTCGTTCTATCAGAAGGTGACCCTGCCGGGAATCGAACCCGGATTGTCAGGTCCGAAGACTGACAGGCTATCCGCTACCCCACAGGGCCCGCCATCCGATTATTGAAGAACGATATAACCCGATTGGTGCGGCAACCTGGAAAAGTGTATAACACGCGGCGTGGATGCCCTGCCTCATGCCAAAGGTGATTTTGAACCACGGAGCCGGCGGGGAGCTCATGCAGACCTTCCTGTCCGACCATATCACGAAACACTTCCCGAAGATGGATGCGGAAGTCCCGCTCGACTCGATGGACGACTCCGCTGTCGTGGATGACGTGGTATTCACCATAGACGGGCACACCGTCAAGCCGCTGTTCTTCCCCGGAGGGGACATCGGCAAGATCTCCGTCGCCGGGACCGTGAACGACATCTCCGTCATGGGCGCAACGCCCCTGGCACTGGCCTGCTCCGTCATCATGGAGGAGGGCCTGGACATCGATGTCGTGGACAGAGTCATGGACTCCATGGGGAGGACCGCGGCCGATGCGGGCGTTCCCATCGCAACCGGTGACACGAAGGTCGTGGAATCCGGTGCCGTGGACCAGATGGTCATGTCCACATCCGCCATCGGGAAGAGGTCTGCGGACCTGGACGCCAACTTCGCCAAGGCCGCCGAATACCGCAAGGTGGATCACCGCTGGTGCACGGACTCCAATGTGAGGCCGGGGGACGCGATCATAGTGTCCGGATACATGGGGGACCATGGGGTGGCGCTACTCTCCTTCCGCGAGGGATACGGCTTCGACAGCGAGGTCCAGAGCGACGTGGCCCCCCTGAACAGGATGATCGCCAAGGGTCTGAAGGCCGGAGGGATCGTGGCGATGAAGGATCCCACGAGGGGAGGTCTGGCGAACACCCTCAACGAGTGGTGCGCGAAGTCCCATGTGGGCATGGACATCGACTACCCGTCCATACCCCTGAGGGATGGCGTCGTCAACGCATGCGAGCTCCTTGGGATAGACCCGCTGAGCATCGGGAATGAGGGCAAGTGCGTCATCGGGGTCGTTCCCGACATGGCGGACGAGGTCCTGAAGGCGATAAGGTCCACGCCGGAAGGCAAAGATGCGGCGATCATCGGCCGCGCCGTCGACGGTCCGGAGAGGGTCGTCATGAGGACCGAGGTCGGAGGGAAGCGCATCCTCGAGGCCCCTGCCGGAGATCCCGTCCCCAGGATCTGCTGAGGGCACCGGCCGGGACGACAGGTCCCGGCCCTCCGGACGTCCAGAATCCAATTATAGTGCGGGTGCGTGCGGACACCCGAGGATAAGATGGTGGAGTTCCTTCCGTTCGAGGGCCTCAGGCCCAATCTCAAAGCTGGAGACCATATCGGAGACCGCATCTCGCCGCCGTATGACGTCATAGGTCCCGACTATCTCAAAGAGCTGCAATCCAAGCCCCATAACATCACCAGGCTCACCCTGAATCCCGATGCCGACAAGAGGTATCACAGCGCAAGGAAAGAACTTGACCAGTGGATCGCCGACAACGAGCTGAAGCAGGACGACCCATCATTCTATATCTACGAACAGACCTTCGACGACCATGGGAAGACCCGGGTTCGCAGGGGCATCGTCGGGATCCTCAGGACCGAGAGGTACGAGGACGGCAACATCATCCCCCACGAGGAGACGTTCTCCAAGGTGAAGGCGGACCGCCTGAACCTCCTGAGGGACATGGAATCCCACCTGGAGTCCATCTTCGGCATCTTCACAGGCCTGACCCCCGAGCTCAACAGGAGGATCAGGGACAACGAGAGACTGGTCTGCAGGTTCGTCGACGAGGACGGGGTCGAGCACAGATACTACGTCCTCTCCGACCCGGAGATCACATCTGCGATCTCCGCCGAGATGAAGGACCAGAAGATGCTCATCGCGGACGGGCACCACCGCTACGAGACCGCGCTCAACTATGCCCTCGAGAACCCGGACGACCCGAAGAAGCAGTATGTCCTCGCGACCCTCGTCCCCTCGGATGACGAGGGACTCGTCATCTGGCCCACCCACAGGATGGTCAGGTCCGACAACATCTCCGAGAAGAACATCGTGAAGGGCATCGAATCTGTCCTGAAGACCGCCGAGGTCTCCAGGGAGGAGATGGTGGCGCAGCTTCCGGACCACATGATGGGCATAGTCCTGAAGTCGGGAAGGTGCTTCCTCGCCGATCCCGAGTCCGAGGGGGACAACGGACTCCTCAGACTGGACACCTATGTCGCACAGCAGAAGGTACTCTACGGCATCTTCAAGTCCGACGAGGGGAAGGCGGAGGTCTCATACGATGCCGAGATGGACTCGGCGTTCGAGAAGATGGACTCCAAGAAGTACGAGGCCGCGATCATACTGAACGACCCCAGCCTGGACACCATCTGGGAACTTGCGATGGACGGCAAGCGCATGCCCAAGAAGACCACATACTTCTTCCCCAAGATCTGGTCCGGATTCGTGCTGTACAGCATGCACTGACAATAATGCGGGGGACACCCCGCCCCTTCCTCATGGAATTTCTATCAAGAGCACCGATATGGAACGGACCCTGTGACGAAGGGTGTGCTGGAATGGGGTCTGGATAAAGATAACATGGAGCCGCCGATGGGAATCGAACCCACGACCTACGCCTTACCAAGGCGTCGCTATACCCCTTAGCCACGGCGGCAGTTGTAATCCAGCGTATTGACAACTTCTTGATAAAGGTTACTGTCGGACTGTGCCGGACCAATGGATACGACCGTCGAAAACAGGAGGAAACCATTGTTTTCACAGAGAACCGTCCGGAAATCCGGACGGATGGAAGAGGTTTGAATGCCCGGAACATCCCGGGCACATGGGCCTCAGCTCTTATCCGAGACGGATTCCCCTCTGCGCTTCGCAAGGAATCTCGGACCCTTCCAGCTCCAATCGCCCATCAGATGCATCAGGGCGGGAACCACATACGGGACCACGATCAGCGAATCCACCAATATGGCGAATCCCAGTGCGAAACCGAGCTCCTGCAACATGCTAGACCCCGAGGCGAGCAGCGTGAGGAACGTCCCGCCCATCACCAGGCCGCACAGGGTTATGATCGAACCGGACCAGGACAGTGCGTTCTCTATGGCCTCATCGTTGGACAGGCCCTTCAGCTTGCCTTCCCTTATGCGGGTGGTGAGCAGGATGTCGTAGTCCATCCCGAGCCCCAGGCAGATGACGAACAGGACTATCGGGACTATCCAGATGACCTCGAGGCCGAGTGCGTTCACGAACACCAGGTGCAACGTGCCGAGCGTCCATAGGACGCTCATCATGATGGTCACGAGGGACCTGATCGGTGTGAAGTACACCCCGAGGACGAACAGCAGCAGTATGTAGATCAGGACCATGACGCCCAGCTCGATCCAGTTGAACTCGGAGTTCACCACATCCGATATGTCATAGAGGACGGCGGCGGTCCCCACGACCCAGGATCCCTGGACCCAGGGGTTCTCCCCGACGAACGAGGCCATGACATCCCTGGCACTTCCGATCGAGTCCATGGATGCCTTGGACATGGGCTCGTCCTTGACGATGAGCATTATCTGGACGAACCTCCCGTTGCCTTCGGGACTGTCCGCCTTGTACGATATCAGCCCCGCACCGACATTGACCTGGTAGTCGATCAGCGATGCCACCGTGACGGGCATCGTGGGAGCGAGGATGTCCGAGGGGGCCTTGTCCCACGCATGATATGTATCGAAGAACTGTCCGAGAGGCCCAGTGACCATCTCCGGAAGCCCTGCCTGCTCCAGGATCGCATGGTTCACGACGCTCGGCGTGACATACTCAGAGAGATGAGCGGCGGCATACTGCTCCGCGGCGGCCTTCGCCATCTCGTCCGTCATTCCCATCGCCTTCGCCTGCTCGAATGACGCGTCGAAGAGCTGCTGATACGTCTGTGCGGAGACCATCCCCTCGGCCGTCGAGTACAGGTACGTCCAGGGTGTCGGACCCAGGACGGTCCCGATGTTGTCGTCCGCCTCCTGGATCGCCCCCGGGCTTCCCCCGACAAGTGATGAACCGACCAACCCGGCCTGTATGGCGGAGACGTACCGCATCCCTGCATCCGTCCATGTCAACGTATGTATGCCGTTGCCGAGATCCGAGATCTCCACAAGGGGCTGGTCCGCCTCCATCAGTATGTAGGTGGGCATCATGTATCCGCCATCGGTGTTGGATGTTATCGCGTCGACACCCTCCTTCGCCTCGGAATCGGGCATGACGCTGATCATGTCGAAGGAGTCCTCGGAGGTCAATGCGACGCATCCCAGGGGCACGGTCAGCAGTATCGCCACTGCCACGATCGCCTTGGCATGCTTCACAGAGAACTTGCCCGCCCAGCCAAAATATCTTCTGGAAACGCCGACTGCACGTCCGTAGAACCCACCGCGCATCCTGCTCTGTCCGGTATAGTCGTCCATCTTCCTCGGCCAGAAGATCCTGTCCCCGACAAGTGCCAGTATTGCGGGTATGAGTGTGAGCGCCGCGAGCATGGCGAGCACTATCCCGATAGCCAGCACCACGGCCATCGAGGAGACGAGGCTGAAGGAGCAGAGGGACATCACGGCAAACCCGATTATCACGGCCAGTCCGGACGTGAACACGGACTCCCCGGCCCACTTGATTGCCTCCGTGAGGGCCTCGTCCTTGCTCTTCCCGTTGTAGTTGCGCTCTTCCCTGTATCTCGCGATGATGAATATGAAGTAGTCGCATCCTGCCCCGAGCATCGATACGAGGACGATCGTCTTCGTGATGTAGAATATGTCGAACACCTGTCCTAGGGCGAATGTCAGTGCAAGGACCACCCCGTATGCCGTTCCGACGACCATCGGGGGCACGAGAGCGGTCACCAGAGTGTAGAAGAACAGTCCCAGTAGGACGAGGATTATGAGGATCGACAGGGGGTCGATCTTCGCTATGTCCGCATTCGCACCTTCCAGCGTATCGTATGCGATAGGCACGGATCCGGTCACATACGTCCTCTCGGAAAGTCCGGCAGAATCCATCGCATCCGCGACGGCTTCCCTGAGGTTCCCGACCTCGTCCATCGCGGACAGGTCCCCTCCGAATGCGACGGCGATCATGTATGCACCGCCGCTGGAGCCCTCATGACTGAATGCTCCCATGATATTGTATGAGATGTCGGAACCGAATCTGTCCTCCAATGAGTCCGATAAGACTCCCGACCCAATCAGCTTCTGTTTGATCTCCGAAAGCTGACTCACGTCCTCGTACGGTATCACCAGGACCGTATCTGTATTCAAAGAACTGTCAAAATACTGGTCTACGAGTTCCTGTCCCTCTGAGGACTCGGAATCCAGACCGCCCATCGACGTCATGTCATAATTCAGGACGTCGCCGACCTGCGCTGCGAAAGGTAGCGCTACCAGAAGGGCGACAACCCACACGGCTATGATCGCCTTTGGGTGCTTCCGAACATGCTGAGCATATCTCTCGAACACGCCTTTCACCTTGAACATGCTCAAATTTTAAATCATATTTAAATATTTTGAACATGCTCAATATGTATCACGAAACAAGACGATCATCGGGATGACGATACCATCGAAGGCCGAGATGAGGTGCGGCCCACCGATAACTTAAAGGAGTAACAACGACAAGGGGAATGAAGGATGACATTGACGATCACCCATTCGGAACCGCGTTACAAGAGACGCAGCGGCAAGACCGAGGAGATGCGTCAGAGGATCCTGGAGGAATCCATAAAGCTGTTCGTGGAGCAGGGGTATGAGAAGACCACCACCCGGCAGATCCTTCAGAACGTTGGCATCCTGAACGGGAGCCTCTATAACATATACAAGAGCAAGGAGGACATATTCTCGGACATCATCATGATGTCCCTGTCCGAAGTCATGGCCGAGGCGCCCAAGCACATATCGGACGATACGGATAAGGCCGACACCCTGGCATACCTCCTCTGCATCGAGGTCTACATATCGAACCGCTCCCAGCGTATCGCCGAGCTGCTCTGCATAGCCAACGAGAACTGGAAGATCCGCACCAGGGTCAACGACATGGTGGCCAGATGGGTCAGCGTCGCGAACGCCAACGGGTCGGCACCCCTCGACGTGGACAATCCGTACCTCAGACTGGACGCGTGCATGGGTGCGGCATTCGTTATCATGGAGAAGATGGCCAACGAACCGGGGAGCGTCGACGAGAGGGCCGCGATGACAGTCGTCGTCGAGACTGTCTACGCCCTCCTCCACAAGGTCCAGTCCAAGGCCGCCGAGACCGTGGGCGCCCTGCTCGGAAGCTTCTCCAGAAGCGAGATGACCATCGCAGGCATCCGCATACTCTGAAGCACACCATTAATTATCTCCCATCGATAGCGTAAGCCATGAAGAAAGAGATGAGTTCCTTCGACGTCCGTTCCATCGTGACGGAATTGGCATCACTGGAAGGCGCCCACATGGACAAGATCCATCATTGGGGTGCGGGGAACGTGCTTTTCAGACTCAATGTCCAGGGCCAGGGAAAGACGGAACTCCTCTTCGAGGACAGGAAATGGCTCTACTGCCCTTCCAAGAAGCCGGAGACCCCCACGATGCCCACCACATTCGCATCGTATCTCAGGAAGTACATCGACAACGCGCGCATCGGGAAGGTCGAGCAGGTCGGGTTCGACAGGATCGTCACGATGGAACTGTCCAAGTCCGACGGGGACTACCTGCTAATCTTCGAGATGTTCGGAGGGGGCAACGTCCTCCTCGTGAAGGACGGCATGATCCAGAACTGCCTCGTCCAGAAGACCCTGAAGGACAGGAAGACACGTCCCGGAGAACCATACGTGATGCCGAAGTCACGCTTCGACCCGACTAGGTCCACCGAGGCGGATTTCCTGTCATCGTTCAGGGCGTCCGACGCGGATGCCGTGAGGACCCTGGCGACCTCCGTGAACCTTGGAGGGCAGTACTCCGAGGAGGTCTGCACGCGCGTGGGCCTCGAGAAGTCCACACCATCCAAGGACGTGGACGATGCCACCGTGTCGAGGATGTACTCCGCGGTGGAGGACATAGTCGGCCATGTGCTGCAGGTCCCAGAACCCACGGCATACCTCAAGGACGGGAAGATCGAGGATTTCGCCCCCGTCATGCTCCAGTCCCGCTCATACCTGGAGTCCAAGCACTACAACACGATGTCCGCACTGATCGAGGCATACCTCGAGGAGACCGGGGAGGCGCTCGAGGAGGCCTATGTGGACCCGGCCGTCGAGAGGCTCGAGAAGAGGATATCCAAGCAGGAGGAGACCCTGCTGGACTACAAGCTCCAGGAGGAGGAGTACCGCAGGAAGGCCGAGGCGCTCTATGCGGACTACCAGAAGGCGGCGGGACTCATCCAGGTCCTGGACGAGCAGTCCAGGAAGATCACCTGGGAGAAGCTGAAGGAAGGGGCGTCGAAGATACCATACGTCGAGTCCATAGACCCCGCCAAGACCCGCGTCACCGCCGTCATGAGCGGCGAGACCGTGACGCTGGATTGGACGAAAGGGGTGGACGCCAACGCGTCAGACCTCTACCAGAAGGGCAAGGACATCGGGGAGAAGGCGAAGCGCGCCGAGGACGCTCTGAAGCAGAGTCGCGACGAGCTCTCCAAACTGCAGAAGGGCATCGACAGGGAGAAGGCGCTCGCGGCAGAGCGCGCCGCACCCACCAAGCAGTTCTGGTTCGAAAGATACAAGTGGTTCATCACCACCGGCGGACGCCTCGTCATGGCCGGGAGGGACACGCACAGCAACGACAACGTGGTCAAGAAGCACCTGAAGGACGGGGACCTCTATGCCCATGCCGACGTCCACGGGGCCCCTTCGGTCGTCATAAAGGACGGGGCGAAGGCATCCTCGGAGGAGCTCCGCCAGGCGTGCCTGTTCGCTCTCGCACAGTCCAAGGCATGGATCGCGGTGATGTCCGAGGGCGGAGCGTTCTGGGTGTTCCCGGACCAGGTCAGCAAGACCCCCAATCCCGGCGAGTTCGTACCCAGAGGAGCGTTCATAGTCCGCGGGAAGAGGAACTACGAATACCACCTTCCGATGGAGCTGGCGATCGGGGAGGTCTACCACGAAGGGTCCAGAAAGGTCATGTGCGGGCCCGTCGACTGCTTCGGGAACTGCGAGAAGTACATCGTCATCCGCCCGGGAAAGCCGAAGTCCGGAAGGAGGACCAACGATATCGCAAAGAGGTTCGAGGTCCCGGAGGAGGAGATCTCGCGCATCGTCCCGCCCGGGGACCTGGAGGTCGTGCGCGAGGTATGGCCCAAGCCCGATACGGACGAGGAATGAGGACGTATCCGTGGGTTTGCATACATAGCACTATATACTCCTGTGGCCAATCTTTGAGCGCGGACAAAACCGTGAGGTTTTAACATGGCAGAAATCAGCAAAGCCAATATCCTCGGTCTCGTCGGGCTTCTCGGAGCCATCCTGATGATCGTGGGCGTCTTCCTCAGCTGGATAGACATCTCGACGGTCATTGCAAGCTTCAGCGAAACCGAAAGCTACTCCGGATGGACTGTATTCACTGATGAGGAATTCAGTGAACTCGCGTACAACTACGCACCCATCGTCGCACTCGTTGCAGGTGTGATCGCGATCCTCACCACCATACTTCCCACAGTCCTCCACATGGAGAACATCGGAAGGATCCTCGGGATCGTTTCCCTGATCCTCGCGATCGTGACCATCGTCCTGATCGTCGTCTACAACGGAGAGGTCGGCTCCTTCGACTTCACCTTCATCGGAGTTGGAGTCAAGGCATCCACTGGAATCGGAGCATGGATCTCCCTCGCCGGAGGAGCCATCCTCGCTATCGGTGGCATCATCGATATCATCGGAAAGGTCAAGGCCAACTCCGAGTGATCACAACCTCTTACGGCCCCCCGGGGCCGATTATTCTCGATATCCTGCCCGTGTCCTCCGAGATCGGGTCGCAGTGTTCAATTGGACGTGGAAAGATGGTGCACCATCGGACAAAAGTAAAGTATGGTGCCCGCGCCGGGATTCGAACCCGGGTCAAGAGATCCGCAATCTCACAGGATATCCAAGCTACCCCACGCGGGCATAATGCCAAAAAAGGTTGGCTTAAGGAGTTTGTCTCATGCCTCGGGATGGGACAGGTAGCGGGTGATGTATCCTGCGATCCTGTTCCTCATCTTCACGGATGTGACGTCAGTGAGAGTACTGACCATTTCCTTGTTAGCGTCAAAGTCCTTGCTGAAAGCCTGAGGGTACTTGTTGACGAGTTCGATGGAGACTCTCTTGATGTAGGTGGGTCTTATTCTTCCCATATCATTCACCGAGTTAATGACCCGTCTATATAGATGGTATATTTAAACCTGCCCATCTTGAAAATACGATCGCTCGATCCCGCCCTTCCTCCCGGCGGATGTTATCTCCCTGATGGCCACCATCTTCCACACGGGGATGTGACAGTAACCCCCGGGGTTCCGGTCCAGGTACTTCTGGTGACTCTCCTCCGCAGGATGCCATTGGGTCAGAGGTCCGGACTCCGTATGGAATTCCGGATGCTTGGCGGATTCCGTCGCAAAGACCTTCCTAACCATAGCTTCTGACCCCGGATCCGTCCAATACACGCCGGTTTGATACTGGATGCCGAAATCGTTCCCCTGTCTCATGACCTGAGTAGGGTCTATCAGGAAGAAGAACACAGCCAGGATGTCCTCGAGGGGCAGGATGTCCGGATCGTATGTCACGCGCACGGTCTCCCTGTATCCGAACTTCCCGGAACAGACCAGCATGTAATCGGGTTCGAAGTGCGGGTCCCCGTTGGCGTATCCGCACTCCGTCGACGTCACCCCCGGGATGTCCTCGACGGCCTTCTCCAACCCCCAGAAGCAGCCTCCCGCCAGATAGATCTCGCCCTGCGCCATTTCGGATCGGGAATGCGTCCTGCGTATATCCTCTGTCGCATCCCGTCCGATGGTCCACGGACCCGTGTTAACGCCTGGAACAATCGGCCCGGGCGACGGTCAGCTTTATCCCTGCACACGGAATCTGACCATCGGGTCTTGAGATGAACATATTATTTGAGAGAAGAAGCGTGAGGGACTTCACTGACGAGAAGATCGAGAAGGGCGTCACGGAGTATGTGTTGAAGGCTGCGATGAACGCCCCGTCCGCGATGAACCAGCAGGCATGGGAGTTTCTGGTCGTTGACGATCAGAACATGCTGAGCGAGCTTGCCAAGGTGTCCCCGTATGCGGGCCCCGTATCGAAGGCGCCCCTCGCGGTGGTCGTCCTCGGGAACAGGGACAGGATGAAGGTGGCCCAGATGTGGGAACAGGACCTGGGCGCATGCACAGAGAACCTCCTGCTGGGAGCGACGTCGGCGGGACTGGGGGCGGTGTGGATAGGGATCGCACCGATCAGGGACCGTATGAACGCTATAACCGACATGTTCGACCTCGATGAGAACCTGCTCCCGTTCGCCATAGTCGCGATGGGCCATCCCAAGGAGAGGACGGAACCGCACCAGGACAGGTTCGATCCATCGAGGATACATTACAACGGATACTGATCCTCCCCGGGAGATCCGTCAGGGACGACGCGGCTTCCCGCAGGACTTCTTCCCTTCGGGACAGGGGCCTCTCACGCACGAGGGGCCCGCCTTGGAGAACAGCACCGGAGAGACCTCCCTGCACAATGCGAGCATCTTGTCGGCCATCTCGCGGATCTCCCACTGGGCGCGGTTGCAGCACCTGAGCGAGAAGAAGTGCATCAGCTCGCGTGCGTTCATGGTGATCGTGATGTTAGTGGTGCACCCGTTGGGCAGCAGGTATCTAGCGTCCTCCGCCGGGATGCCCATCGCCTCCAGCTTCGAGTACGCCTCCCATATGGCGTCCATCGTCTCGTCGAAGACCCTAGACGCCTCGGGGTCGTCCGAGACGGTGTGGGGCGTGACGAAGGTCGGCTCCTTGATGGAGACATAACGCTGGCTCTGCTGGGAGAACGAGGCGATCCTGTGCCTCACGAGCTGATGGGTGAGCGCACGGGAGACGCCCTCGACCGAGAACGTGAACACCGCGTGCTCCACGACGGAGAGGTGCCCCATGCCGACGATACGGGAGAGCGTCCTCTCGGCATCGATGTCGTTCATGATCTCGGACGCCGGAAGCTCGGAATAGCAGGAGTTCCCCGCCGCCGCGCATATCCTGTCCGCATCCCTGGTGTATGAAAGTAGCTCCACCCTCATTCGTTCATCTCCCCTTTCCAGATAGCGCTCCTGATACGGTCCATCCTCTCCCGGTCCATCAGGTCCGCGAGGCGGACCTTGCGGATGTTCGTCTCATTAAGAAGTTTCACTATGCCCTCCACGTGGGCATCGCCGACTATGATTACCATGTTGGAGAACCTCTCCGAACACTCGTTGATCTGATTGGCCATGTACTGGTTGCGCTCGTCGATCAGCTTGCGAACGAGTGTGGGGTACTTGCGTCTCATGCCCTCGATGTACGCCTCCTCGTTATCGGCAAAGCTCTTCTGGACGCTGGCGACCTTCCTCTTGCCGCCGATGGAATCGGATATTCCGGAGATCCTGTACCTGAACCTCTCCATGAATGACATCTCCCTCCACATGTCGTTCATGACCTGCATGGCATCGGTGTCGATAGGGACTATCTCGGCCCCCACGAGCTTTCCCGCGTTGATCGCCGCCAGGAACTCGCCGCCGAGCTGGGCGCCGTGCTCCTCGGACATGCGCTGCTGATAGCGGGAGGTCTGCATGTATATGGCTGACGGCTTCTCCGACCCCTCTTTGGCCTCGTCCGGGTTCGCCGTCATGGCATTCAGCCTTCCCATGTCGAGCTCCACGAGTATCGCATCGGGCCAGGTGTTCTTCACGATGAAGGCTACGGGCTCCGCCAGATTGAACACGTGACCTGTGCCGACGATCGTTATCATAACCAGGGGTAAGGCGCACGGGATGAAAACATTGCGCAGGAAATAAATCGGGACCGATGCATGACATCGGCATGAATGCCGTGACCGTCCGCGACCTGGTCAAAAGCTACGGTGACGTCCGTGCCGTGGACGGAATATCGTTCGATGTGCCGGAAGGATCGTTCTTCGCCTTCCTGGGACCGAACGGTGCAGGCAAGTCCACCACGATATCCATGATCTGCTCCCTGCTGAAGAGGGACTACGGGGAGCTGCGGATCTTCGACATGGACCCTTCGGAACCTGATGTCGGACGGTACTTCGGCGTGGTGTTCCAAGATCCCAAGCTGGACAGGATGCTCACGGTCCGCGAGAACCTCGAGGTCAGGGCGTCCATGTATCCCATTGATGACGTGGAAGAGGCCGTGAGACGCGCGTTGGAGGCCGCCGACTGCGGCGAATTCGCAGACCGGAGGTACGGCTCCCTGTCCGGAGGACAGAGGCGCAGGGCGGACATAGCTCGCGCGATGCTGCACGACCCTAGGCTACTGATACTGGACGAACCGACGTCCGGACTGGACCCGCATACGCGCAAGGCCATATGGGACTCCATCTACGGCCTGAACCGCGAGCGGGGAATCACCGTTCTCCTGACGACGCATTATATGGAGGAGGCTGCCAACGCCGACGATGTCGTCGTCATGGACCATGGCAGGATAGTCGCGCACGGCACGCCGGAAGAACTGAAGGAGCGCTACAGCTCGGATAGGATGACCGTGGTCCCGAAGGACCTGGACCTCGTGAAGGGCATGCTCGCCTCCAAAGGGGTGGTCTTCACCGAGTCCCGCGGGATCGTGACCATCCCCCTGGATTCGACCAAGGACGCGATCCCGCTGGCCGTCGCCCTGGAGGATGAGATCGTATCGTTCGAGGTGAAGACCGGCACCATGGACGACGCGTTCATCTCGATCACGGAGGGCGAGTGACATGAACGCCATAACCGCCATCGCGAAGAGGGATGTCCTATCATACTTCCGCGACAGACAGAGCGTGTTCTTTTCGCTCATGGGAGTCTTGATCGTCGTCCTTCTCTATCTCCTGTTCCTCAGGAACATGCTCGTGGATGCATATCCGGACATGGACGGCATGGGGAACCTGATCGACGCATGGGTCCTCTCAGGGATACTGGGGATAGTCCCGGTGACAACGTGCGCCGGGGCCCTCCAGACCATGGTCGACGACAGGGTCAACGGAAGGGACCATGACATCCTCGTCACCCCTGTGAGACCCATGCACATCGCGGCAGGCCATGTACTCAGCACGTTCATCGTCGGACTGCTGATGAGCTACATCCTGCTGGCACTCTGCATCGCGTACCTGGTTGCGACGGGGTGCCCCCTGTCTCTGGTCGGTACGGCCGTGTCCGCGGTCCTGGTGGTCCCCTCCGCACTGTCCGCATCGATCATCATGTACGCCCTTGTGTCGTTCATCAAGAGCTCCGGGGCGTTCTCGGGACTGTTCACGGTCGTGAGCGTCCTCATAGGGTTCCTCGCCGGGATCTACATGCCCATGGGCACCATGCCGTCCGTGATGCAGACCATCGGGACCCTCGTCCCGGCCAGCCACATGGCGGCGCTGTTCAGGGACACCATGGCATCGGAGGCGCTGAACGACGTCTTCGCCAGAGCCCCCGCGGACGTGCTGACGGATTTCAGGAACGAGATGGGCTTCGACCTGCATCTCGGAGGCTACACGTTCGATGCCGCGACCATGATCGCGTACGTCCTGGCCGTGACGGCAGTCTTCTTCGCGGTATCCGCACTGGCCGTTAAGCGGAAGCGACGGGATGCTCGCTTTATACAGGCTCCCCCATTGACCAGCCATGCGCAAATACGATCTCGTCTGCTTCGACATGGACGGAACGCTCACCACCGTACGCAGCTCCTGGAGATGGATCCACGAGTGCCTCGATGTGGACAACGAGCCCGCATATCAAGCATTCGTGAACGGCGAGATCGACGAGAAGGAGTTCATGCGCAGGGACATCGGCCTATGGCTGGAGAAGAACCCCGGCCTGCGCATAGGCGACATAGCCAGGATGTTCCAGACCATGCCCCTGATCGGAGGGATCCAGGAGACGGTCGCATGCCTCAGGGACAATGGGATCGCCTGCGTCATCGTCAGCGGCGGGATAGACCTTGCAGCCAAGATGCTATGCGACGAGTTCGGATTCGACGAGTACATAGCGGACGAGATCTGCTGCGACGAGTGCGGGAGACTGACGGGGGAGGGCAGACAGCACCTAGACCTCCACGACAAGGGGATCAACGTCCGCGAGTTCATAGAGAAGTACTACACGACCAAGGAGCGCACCGTATCCATCGGGAACTCGTTCACGGACATCCCCATGTTCGAGAGCTCGGGACTGTCCATAGCGTTCAATCCCACGGACGAGTACACCTCGGAGGCCGCGACCCACACCGTCAGGTCCGACAACATCGCCGACGTCCTGGACCTCATCCTCGGCGACGGGGATCAGGACCGATTCGGAGGTCCAGCGGCTCGTACCCCTTGTAGTCCACCCTCTGGGCCTCGTACATGGAGTCCATGAACGCGGCGGCGAACAGAGGATAGTGCTCAACACCGTTCCCGTCAACCAGGATGTTACCCGGCGACAAACGAATGAACCTCGTTATCGGATACTGGGAATACCTCGGGTCCGTCCTAATCTTATTGAACGAACGGGATGCACGGTTGGATCCAGACTTCACCTCGATAGCCGTCATATCGGGGCCCAGGTCCACGATGAAATCCACTTCGATGCGATCCCTGGTTCCATCCGGCCCGACACGGTCGCGTTCGAAATAGAACAGATCGATACCGCAACGCTCCAACATGTTGGCCACAGCGTTCTCCGTAATCCCTCCGACGTTGATTCCATTCTCTGAGGAGAGGACCGCCCTGTAATCCGATGCATCCAATCTCTCCAACAGAAGGCCAGTGTCTCCCATGTAGATCTTGAAATCACGACCCACGTTCGTCCTCAGAGGACGGCACGGCTCCGTGACCGAACTGCAGACGGTGACCATTCCAGAGGAATCGATCCAGGACAGGGGGTCGGCATACTCCCTCCAGCCCACATTCTCCTTTCCGTTGGCATCTGAAAATCTGAACTTCCTACTACGACGTTTCATATTCCGGGGAATAGCAGAGATGCACCCGTACACCCTGTCGCGGAGATCGCTCGGGGCGTACTCAAGAATATCATGCGAGTAGCCATCATTGATCCTGCTATGGACGCCCATGACACCCGCATGATCGTTGGCCAAGGACTCAAGAACGGCATCGGGCATACCTCCAACGACCACATACTGACGATAGAAACCCTCCAGAGCCTCCAATGTAGAATCTGAGAACGGGACACGGTTGGCAAAATGATTGCGAATGGATGTCGTCTGCTCGGAAGAATACCCCAAGGCCCAGAGATACTCCTCGAAATCCAAAGGGAACATCCGGACCATGTCTTCATATCCGACAGGGCGTAACCTCTTCCTCCCCTCATCTAGAGTCTCACGTATGGTCGCTTGTGACCTCTCAGTCTCCACAGACTCATCCAATGACTCAGATTCACCGTTGTGGACATATTCTCCGAATCCTGTATGTGTCCAATCATCGGTGTTCCAGTAAATACCTTCGTCATCGGCACGCTTCAACCCCAATGTTCCAAGCAGAGAGCCGCTCGCGATCACATCCACACGACCATCCTGGACCAACGGCTTGATTGCCGCCCTCGCATCAGGGCATGTCTGGATCTCGTCGAGGAACAGAAGCGAGTGCCCAGGAACGACCTTGAAGGATGGGTTGATGAGACGGATCTCATCCAACAGGTCATCCGCCTGTATGCTCCGCCTGAACATCCTCCGTGAAGATTCACTCCCATCCAGATCTATCTTCAGATAATGATCGTACTCCGACCTTCCGAACTCATCGACGACATAGGTCTTACCGATCTGCCGGGCACCGACGATGACAAGACCCTTCTTCCTGGGATCGGCCTTCCAACTCCTGAGGAAATCCGTCATCTTCCGCTTCATGAGATCTGTATCTCGATGATGGATAATAATGGTTGCTCAATCGCTAACTTGAAAAAGTAGTTTCTAAACTAGTTTTTCACTGTGAAAAAGTAGTGTGAAAACTACTTTTTCAAAATAACGTCATAGCGCCCAAAAAACCGACCGAACACCGCAACATCGGAATGACAATGACCGGGTGACCTCTCGGAAGGGCCACCCAGGTCCGATCCTTCGGGACGGTCACTCGTCCACGTAATCGTCGTCATCGTCGATGACGTAGTCCGATTCGTCGAAGTCGTCCTCGAAGTCGAGAACGTCGTAGGTCTTCTTGCGGATCTTCCCGTAGATCCTGACGATGTCCCTGGCCTCTGCGGAACCGTGCTTGACCAGGTTGCCCTTGGTCTTTATGGCGTGTATGAAACAGTCGAAATCGTCGAACCTCAGAAGGGTGCCGACCACGAACTCGTCGTCGGGCTCGGCCTCCACCCTCAGCGGATAGGTCTTCCCGACATCGTTCACGGAGACCTTGATGCTGAGGATGTCGAACCTCTTGACCCACAGCCTCTTGATCTTGGTGGCGATCGACCTCTTGACCCTACGTCCCTCGCCCACCTCGATGTACGTGACGCAGACGGGCCTCCCGTCGTCGAGTTCGAACTCGTCCTCGAGCTGGACTATGTCGTTCGATTCGAGGGTGGTCACGGTGGTCTCCGAGACCTCCCCGTCGCTGTAGACCACGGGGACCTCCAACAGAGCGGGGATCTTGATGGTCTCGGACGTGACCTTTCCGCACTCGTTGCATTTGAACGTGCCCTCGATCGTCGCCTTTCCCATCCTTCCCTTGAGGATCTGGTGCTCAGTATCATCATCACAGTCGGGACACATGTAGACTATCGTGTCCGGCATCTCTCTCTGGATCATTGTTACCACGAATCCGCCATGACCGGAGTCCCGAACCCCGAATGACTGGCAATCAGTAGTCCACCCCGCGTTTAAAGCTTTGCAACACTGCGAAGGTCATACGATGAACGGCGCACCATGGCCAGGGATCACCACGTCGGCGTATCTCCTTATCCTCTCTATGCTCTCCAGCGCGAGCCTCCTGTCCGTGTTGAGCGCCGGGGCCTTGTTCTCCTTCAGGTTCCCCTCCAGTGGCACGGCATCGCCCGCACACACGTAGCGGCGGTCCGCCTCGATGAACACGCTGGACTCCTCGGTGCAATGACCCGGGGTGTGGACCATCCTGACCCCGGGACATATCTGGAATTCGTCATCCTCCACGACCGTGGCACCGGAAATCTCGCTCTTCCCACCCTTGTGAACATACACCTTCGCCTTCGGATACCTCTTCAGGTTACCGACATGGTCGCTGTGCGTATGGGTCAGAATGACGGTGTCGACATCCTCCGGGAAGATCCCGATCTGCCTGAACGAGGTCTTCACCGCGGGCCACATGTACGGTGTGCTGACGTCCACCACGATGTTCCTCCCTTCCGCACGGATGAGCGTGGATGTGGAATGAGCGGCAGTGAGCTCGCCTTCGAAATCACGCTCGAGGAACCCTATGCAAAGGACATCTAGTTGGATCATGATGCGACCAGTGTGTATGAGCGGTTTAACGTTTGCCCGACCGTCAAGTAATACGTTTTTTAAATTCTTATGCGATACGTCGTCCTGATGGACTGCATCGAAGCACATTGGAATCGCCGTTCGGCATCCTACAACGATTTCGTCGTCAAGGGGTTCGCCGACCTGAAGGAACGGAGGGCATGGCAGGACCACTTCACGTCCATACTCGGGGATGCCCCGCTGAACATCCTGGACGTTGGATGCGGCCCGGGGATCGTGTCGATGCAGCTGGCCGAGCTCGGGCACAGGGTCACGTCCGTCGACCTCTCGGACGAGATGCTGTCCTGTGCAAGAAGGAACGCGGAGACCGCAGGGCTCAGCATAGACTTCCGCAAGGGCGATGCGATGTGCCTCGACATTCCGGACCGCGAGTTCGATGCCGTGGTGAGCGATTACATGCTCTGGACCGTCCCGGACCCGGAGAAGGTCATCTCCGAATGGAGCAGGGTCCTGAAGGACGACGGCATACTGGCATACACGGACGGCGACTGGTTCAACGACCCGCTCTCCACGCCGCTCCGGTGCAGGATCTCCGACATGTTCCTGAACCTCTGCGGAAACAGATCCTCATGCGATGACGACGACCCCGAGTTCAGGGGATCCGATCTTTGGTCCCGCACGGCGGACCGTCCCTCTGACGACATGAGGATGCTGGAAAACGCCGGATTCCGGGACATACATGTGATCCATGGTGTCCAGAAGAAGGTCCTGCATGGCACCCGCTACTACGCCTATGGGTTCACCAACGACCATTTCACGGTGACCGCGAGGAAAGGTATCACTTCGTCACGCTGATGAAGAACGAGAACGGCAGATAGATCGTGTTCCCGTCCTTCTCGATCCTGAACGAATCGCGACCATCGGTCTCTATGAGCACCTTCTGGACACCGAGCTCTATGAGGTTGTCGAGGTCCCACTGGGGGCGCCTCTCCCTGCTGAGCGGCAACTCCTTGGCTATGTCCCGGATTATCGTGGGATCGACACCTTTGATGCAAGGATGCTTCTCGGCATCCTTCCCGCCGCCTGCCTCCCTGAACTCTCGGTCATACAGATGGAGATAGTGGTTCCCGTCGAATATCATCAGCTTCCCACCATCCTTCACCACCCTGAGCCATTCGCGATATGCTCCGAGAGGGTCCTCCAGGTTCCACACCACGTTGCGTGAGACGACCAGGTCGAACTGTCCGTCCTCGAACTCCAGATGCTGGGCGTCCATCCTCATCAGCTTTGCCTCGACCCCGTACTTCCTGCAATTCTCGGCGGCCTGCTCGAGCATGCCCGGAGAATAGTCTATCGCCGTGATGTCGTGGCCCTCGCGACCGAGGACTATGGGAAAGAAACCGGGCCCGGTCCCTATGTCGAGGACCTTCAGCTTCCTGTCGTCCTCGAACTGCTCCTTCATGATGTTGAGCCAATGGTTCGAACGGCCGGAATCTATGGACTCGGCGATATCCTCGGAGTATCCCTCCGCACGAAGCGTCCAATATCCACCGATGTCATCCAAGCGGGTCATCGGATAGCGGTAACACGATTATCCATTTAATGTTACCTAATGTCGACCGATACCATGAAAAACACGGATTATGCGTCGATCTCTCCGATTCTCGGACAAACCTTTAATATCCCACGCAGATAATGATGCATAAGAAAATAAAATTAGTAACACTGGTTGGTCTCGATGATGGAAGAAGAGGGCGGAAGCGGATTCAGGAGCACATATCGCAGGATGGTCTCCTACAAGGTGCTGTTCATTGCAGGGTGCATATTGGCCTGTCTGTTCGTATCCATATATGCCATAACCCTAGGGCCGTACCCCCTGACCTTCTCCGAAGTATACCACATCCTGTGGAATGCCCTGATCAACATGCCGCAAACGGACGCGGAGGCCGCACATGTCGTCCTGCAGCTCAGGTTGCCCAGGATCCTGGGTGCGATAGTGTGCGGAGTGGCGTTCGCGATCTGCGGTGTCGCCATGCAGAGCATCCTGAAGAACCCCCTGGCAGACCCGTACACCATGGGGATATCCTCTGGAGCTGGATTCGGGGCCGCGCTCGCCCTCATCCTCGGTATCGAACTGCTCGCAGGCGGTGGTGTCGTGATCAACGCGTTCGTGTTCGCGATGATCCCCACGGCGATAATCATCTTCCTCAGCAAGTTCAGACGTGCGACGCCGACCATGATGATCCTGTGCGGGACATCCCTGATGTACCTTTTCAACGCCCTCACCCAGCTGTTCATGATAGTGGCGGAGCCGGAGGACCTGTCCGTGGTGTACAAATGGATGGTCGGGACCCTGGACAGCCTTACCTATGGCAATCTCCTCATAATCTTCCTGATAACCGCATTCGGCGTGATCACACTGCAGCTCCTGGCCAACCGCCTCAACGTGATCGGTGCGGGGGACGAGAGCGCGAAGACCCTGGGCGTGAACGTGGACACCGAACGGCTCCTGATCCTGATACTGGTGACCGTTGTCGCGGCCTCCGTGGTCAGCTTCACCGGGATCATAGGGTTCGTCGGACTCGTGTCCCCACACATAGCCAGACTGCTGGTGGGCTCCGACAACAGGTTCCTGCTCCCCGCCTCCGCCGCGATAGGTGCGCTCCTGCTGCTCGCCGCGGACATACTCTCCAGGACCGTCTCCGACCTCATGCTCCCCGTGGGGGTCGTCACCGCCTGCATAGGCGGACCGCTGTTCATGTTCCTGATACTCAGGAGCAACAAGGAGGCCTGGTCCCGATGATGTCCGTCAGGGACCTGTCGTTCTCCTACGGCCAGACCCCGCTCTTCTCCGGGATCGGATTCGACCTGGACAGACCCGAGCTCGTATGCATCCTCGGACCCAACGGGGTGGGGAAGACCACCCTGGTGAAGTGCCTCAACAGGCTCCTCAGACCTACGGGAGGCACCGTCCTACTGGATGGGACCGACCTGTCCGGCATGAGGCTGATGGACGTCGCCAGGAAGATGGCATTCGTCCCGAACCATGCCACCACCACGTTCAGGACGACGGTGTCGGAGACCGTGCTCATGGGCAGGTTCCCCCACGCCCAGTGGAGCACATCGGACGAGGACCTGGACATCGTGGACTCCATCATCACACGCATGGACCTGCAGGACCTGTCCGACAAGGACCTGGGCGAACTGAGCTCGGGTCAGCTGCAGAGGGTCATGATCGCAAGGGGTCTGGCACAGCAGCCCGAGATCCTGATACTGGACGAACCGACATCCAATCTGGATGTGAAGAACCAGATGGATGTCATGAGGTTCCTGAGGGGGTACGCGAGGGAGAACGGGGTGATCGTGCTCATGGTGTGCCATGACCTGAACATAACGTCCGCCTTCGCGGACCGCATAATCATGATGTGCGACGGAGGCATCATCGCGGACGGCACGTCCCATGAGGTGATGACGGAATCGAACATCTCGACCGTGTACGGTGTGCGGTCAAAGGTGATAGACGTCGAGGGGTCCCCACACGTGATCCTTCTGCCGGAGGTCGATTGAGATGAGACACAAATACGCCATCCTGGCACTGGTCGTCTTCGTGATCCTGGCGGGATCGCTGATGTACGTGCGTGCGGAGAATGAGAAGTATCACCACCACGCCGAGGCCGATAGCGGACTGCTCGTCGGGGACGAGGTGTCCGAGGACGACTTCCCCGACCAGGGCTCCCGCCTCTGGGTGTACGGCAATGCGAACGAGGACGATGTGATAGACGACGCGGACGTGAGGTACCTGGAGGAGGTCATCGCCGGAACGAGAGGTCCCACGCAGCTCAGCGATGCGAACCTGGACGGCTCCGTGGACGCATCGGACATCGCACACGTCAGGAGCATGATCCTCGGGAACATGATGGACGTGTACTACATCGACAACTACTTCCTGAACGCCAAGGTCACCTGGCCGGTCGACTCCGTCGCCATAGGCTACTGCAGCGGGGCATACACCGCAGACGTCACGGGCGTGTGCGGGAAGGTCGACATGGTTGACACGACCATCGAGAAGTATTGGAACGTCATGAACTCCAACTTCCGCAGCTCGGAGTCCTATGGGACGACCGAATCGCCGAACTACGAGAAGATCATCGGCGCCGGCATCGACGTGTACGTCGTGGGGTACTGCGACAAGGAGGCGGACAGGATCTCCAACTCGAAGCTGAACCCTGCGGGGGTAGATGTCATGTTCATATCCACCGCCGACAACAGCGGTGTCGACTATCCGAACGAGCACATCGACCGCTCCATCCTGATGTTCGCATACCTCCTGCAAGGGGACATGTCCAAGACGTACAAGTATCTGGAATGGCACGACTCGGTCCTGAGCACCCTCGTGGATGCCACCGCATCGCTGACGGACGATGAGAAGGAAGCATTCATGATGGCCCGCTCGTCACCCCTGTACTCCACAGGAGGCATCAGCATCACCGGCAAGGACAACACCAACAACATCCACGCCGAATGGGTGGGGGTGCATGCGGTGGGGCAGCACAGCCCGACGCTCGGCAAGAACTATCAGACGCTTACTCCCGAGCAGGTCATCACCGTCGTCAAGGAGAACTCCAAGCACGGGAGGATGTTCTACATGGACAATGCGCACGACGGGATGAGGGGACAGTACTCGCTGAAGGACTGCGTGGAGGCCGACAAGGAGATGCTGGCGTCCTCCGACACGGACGTCAGGTACCTCGCCATGGCCAGGGAGACAGGCAACAGTCCGCTGTACGTGGTCGAGCTCGCGTTCTACGTCTGCGCGATGTACCCGGAGATCGCCGAATCCGCGGGGATAGACTACGAGGACCTGTTCAACCACTACTTCGATACCTTCGCGTCCGAGGACTACTCGGACGAGGTCTCGGACATCGAGAAGTTCTTCTACATCGCCTGAGGCGCGGCCGGAAGGCCCGCCTCACAGGGCGACCAGCTCGTCCCCGTCGATCGTGATGACGATCGCAACGATGGAGTTGTCCGTGGAAAGGCAGAATGCATACCCTGGATGGACGTCGGCCTGCCAGACGTCTACCGTCTCCCCGTTCACGGACCTCTGCCCGACAAAGGTGTTGAGGTCCCCGTTCGGCATCCCGTCACCGCCTACGATGAGGTACGACTCGGAGACGTGGGTCTCGCCCCGTATGTCAGCCTGTATGTGAATCTCAGGACGTTCTCGATCCCGGACTCCCCCGTGTCCTCGCAGACCACGCTCCCGGTAACCTCCAGGTCGCCGACCCTGCCCTCGACCGTGTATTCGCGAGGTTCGTCATCGCTGAGGATCGACCCTATCCCGAAGGTCACCAGGGTACCTGCGACGAGGACGATGACCACCACCGCTGCAAGGGCAATAGCCATACGGTTCATACGATCCCATATGGCCGACAATTATTTCTTTATAGCCGTCAAGGCCAGTCACCCGATGCCAACGGTTATAACCCGAAAATTCGTCAAAGGGGCATGGACAGCGACACCTTGCTGAAAGCATCCATCGTCCTGATCTGCATATCCATCGTCATAGGAGGGGCATCCATCTGGTTCTCCCAGTCCGACGACGGGGACATGGACACGAAGTACACCCTGTACTTCGGCATAAACGATGGAACCGAAGAGAGCTACGACGCGTTCGAGACGGCCATCAAGGGCTTCATCATCGACAACGGGTTCGGATACACCATGCATTGGGCGGAGGGAGGATACATCGGACCCGACGGCAATCCCATACATGACGAGAGGACCCTCGTCGTCATGATCGCGTTCACGGACGGTGCGTTCATAGACAAGCTCGTGGACCACGCCAAGACCGAGTTCGGCATCGAGTCCGTCCTGGTCGAGAAGATGAGCGGGGACATCGAACTGGTGTGAGGGCCATGATACAACTGTCCGAACCGAGTGACAAGGGGTCGCTCTGCCTCGCGGCGATGCGCATCATCCTGGGATGGATGATGATCTGGGCATTCCTGGACAAGATGTTCGGACTAGGATATCCCTCTCCCCCCGATGTCGCCATGATCAACGGGGGGTCCCCCACGGAATACTATCTTTCCGAACTGGTCTCGGGACCGTTCTCCGGGATCTGGAATGCGCTTGCAGGGAACACGGTCATCGATATCGCCCTGATGCTGGGGCTGCTCGGCGTGGGCATCGGCATGATGCTCGGCATAGCCTCCAAACTGTCGACCATCGGGATGGTCGTGATGGTCCTCTTGATGTTCACCCTCAACCTGCCTCCCGACGACAATCCCCTCGTGAACTACCACGTGCTCTACGCGGTGGCGGTACTCACGATATACTGGCTCGGCGGGTTCGAGACATACGGCCTCAACGAGAGGTGGAAGCGCCTCCCGATAGTCAAGGACGTATCGTGGCTCTGGTGATGCCGTGAAGTACGATCCGGAGATCAGAATGGCATCCGACCCGGACGTGTACCCCCCGTCCGAGGACAGCATCCTGCTGATCGAGTCCATGGACGTCCGCGAAGGCGAGAGGGTGTTGGAGGTCGGATGCGGATCGGGCGTCGTATCCATACACTGTGCGAAGAACGGATGCGTCGTCTGCGCCGGTGACATAAACCCGAAGGCCGTGGACCTCGCACGCAGGAATGCGGACGATGCGGGAATCTCCATGGATGTCGTCGAGACCGATGTGTACTCCACCGTGGAGGGCGTGTTCGACACGATCGTCTTCAACCTGCCGTATCTGCCGGTGGACGAGGAGGGGCTGCTCGCCAAGGCGTGGTCCGGGGGCCCGGACGGTCTCGGACCCCTGCCGGAGCTCCTGTCGGGATCGGATGTGCACCTGGCACCGGGGGGCCGTATCGTCATAGTCGTCTCGTCCCTCATGGACGGGCACGAGCTCGAGATGGCCTTGGATGGATGGGGCGTGAAGATAATCGGCGAGCAGAAGCTGTTCTTCGAGAAGCTCTCCGTCCTCGAGCTGAGACACCGATTCAGGATGCCAGGACCTCCGAGGCCTCCGCCTTGGGATACGGTCTGGACGCCAGCACCGCCAGCACGACGAACATCGCCGCGAGCATGATCACGTACCATGAGAAGATCGTCTCCACAGGGGTGTTCCCCGCGACCATGCCGACCATGAGATTGGGTATGGCCGAACCGCCGTAGGACATCAGGTAGATCGTCGAGAACGTGCCGGCCCTCTGAGCCTTCGTCGCCCTTCCCATGAGTTCCGTCACCCCGGCGGCGAAAGCGATACCCTGTGCGAATCCCGCCACGACGCTGAACGTGCAGAACAGCAACAGGCTGTGGAACATCGCCAAGGATGCCCACATCAGTGCGGCGCATGCGACATACGCCCCCATGCCCCACATCTGGGCCTGCCTCACTTCGAACCTCTTCGCGAAGTAGCTTCCGACCGCGTTCGGAAGGAGCAGCGACGTGAACACCACCGCTGCGACGAGCGCGTCCGTGGACCCGAGATACTCATAGGCGATCGTGGCACTGAACGACTGCGAGAAACCGCCGACCGCCCAGGTCCCGACGAAGATCATGGCACATGCGGCGAACAGACGCCCCGAACGTGCGGGGAGCGTGAACTTCGGCACCAAGGACCTCATGAGGCCCGGGGCCCTGGACACGGTCTCCTTGGAGAACAGTACCAGCACCAGGAAGATCGCCACGAGGACGATGACCGCCTCGAAGTACGATGCTGATGGGACGCCCGCATGGCTCACCAGCCCGCCTGAGACGAATGCCCCGATGGACAGCCCGAGCGTCGGCGCACTGCTGGTGATCATCGGTCCGACCCATCTCGGGAGGTCCGACGAGAGGTCCACGACATAGGCGGCGACAGTGGATGACCCGAGACCGCTGGCTATGCCCTGGACCAGGCGCCCGAGCATTATCATCTCGGGACTGTCGACCATCATGAACGTGACCACCCCGCACATGGAGACCAGGAGGATCATGATGGTCGCCGGACGCCTTCCCAGATGGTCCGATATGCGGGGGAGGAACAGCAGCGGGATCACAGTCCCCAGAAGGTACCACATGGACGCCATGGAGAGCTGGGCGTGCGTGAGTCCGAGCTCCTCCTGCCACATGGAGTACAGCGATATCGGCGAACCGGAAGCGAAGTACAGGATGACGAGCGAGCCCACGGCCGCCACGAACCCTATCCTCGTCTTGATGTCCGCCATCACATGACGCCTCTCAGAATAGGACGTCGATTTTCATCCGATATTTACCCGTTTCCATGATATGGGCATCGATTGTGCATAACCGGCCCGAGGGCCGGGAAATGGTTTCCGGATCACTGACCGAGCAGCTTTCCGATGGACTTGGAGAGAAGGTCGTTGGCCTGCTTCCCGTCGATCTTTCCGCGAAGGGCGCCCATGACGGGACCCATCAGGGGCCCGATGGCCCCCATCCCCTTCGACCTCACGAAATCGGCACGCTCGTTGACGATCCCGTCTATGATGGTCTCGGCCTCGCTGGAATCCACGGCCCCGAGCCCCAGCTTGTCGATCGCCTTGTCGGGAGCGGTCCCGGAGCACATCTCCTTGAGCAGGGCGGGCAGCGCCTCCTTCGCGAAGCGTCCCTCCCTCAGCATGCCGAACGCCTCGATGAGCGAATCCTCGGGGATCGCCCCGGGGTCCGTGCCGTCATGCTCCAGCTCGCTGAACGTGTTCAGGATGGTGGTCGCCGCGATGGATGCCATCCCGTCGGCGGCGAGCATCTCGAAGAGCTCGTCCTGACCCTTCCTGACGATCTGCCTGGACTGCTGGGGGTTCAGTGAGTAGTCCTTGACGAGACGGGCCTCTATCTGCTCCGGGAACTCCGGCATGTTGGCACGGATGGCGTCCATCCTGGCCTCGGTGATCGTGGTCGGGGGGACATCCGTCTCTGGATACATCCTGGCCGCTCCGGGCAGGGGTCTGGAGTACTTCGTCGTGCCGTCCGGAAGCGGGTCGCGGGTCTCCTCGGGCACCCCGACGAGGGCCTCGTTCGCCCTGGCGACCGCCACGTCCAATGCGTCCCTGGCCTTCTTCTCGGGTGCCGCGCAGATGACGAACGCGTCGAACCCGCCCGTCATGCCCAGACGTTCCCTCAGCGCATCGACGTAGGGCTGCTCGATGCCGTAGTTGGGGAGCTCGTCCGAGTGGAATATACCCTTGACACCGCGGGTCCTCGCCCTCTGGGCCATCTCGGACCCGAGACGGAGCTTGCCGTCATCGCCGTTCATGACGCCCGCGAACCCGGGAAGACGGACTGCCAGGACGCGTCCCTTCGACGAGAGCGCCCCCTGGATGACCTTGGACTCGCTGGTCTCGAAGATGTCCGTGACATCCTCGGGGGCGAACTCCACGGCCGCCGTACCCCTGTCGGTCAGGATCTGCTTGACCCTGATGAGCATCCTCTGCCTGTTGACCTCGTTCCTCACGTAGTCGGGGATCAGCCTGAGCTCCCCCACTCCCTTGAGCTCTATGCGTGCCCCGCCGGGGATGGATATGTTAAGGTCCTGACGGATGGTACCGATGCCCCTCTTGACCCTGCGGGTGGCCCTGAGCAGCGTGCCTATGCGGTACGCGACCTCCTGAACCTCCTCAGGGGTCCTCATGTCCGGGCCGGTGGCGATCTCGATGAGCGGGATCCCCAGACGGTCCAGCCTGTACAGGATCTCGTCCCCCTTGGTCTCGATCTTCCTGGCCGCATCCTCCTCGAGGCACACGGACAGCACCGAGATCTTCCTGTCCCCGACATCGATGTGCCCATCGGTGGCAACGAGCGCGGTCCTCTGGAACCCGGAGGTGTTGGACCCGTCGACCACGATCTTCCTCATGAAGTGGATCTCATCGATTATGTTGGATCCGAGCATCTCCGAGAATGTCAGGGCGACCTGCATCGCATCGGCGTTGACGCTGTGCGGTGGCTCCTCGTCCAGTTCGACCAGACAGGACGTCCCCTCGCAGGACTGGTAGCGGTACCCCATGTGCCTCTGGAACTGCGCCAGCGCGGCACGGTCCACCTCTCCCATCTCGCTGGTCGTCGGCCTGAGCTTCCTGAAGTACGCACCCTCCCCGTCCTCGCACAGATGGCTCTCGCAATCGCAGAAGAGCTTCCTGGTATCGAGCTGCTGATGGATCTCGATACCGCACATCATCTCGTATTCATCACTCATCGATGACCCTCCTGTCGGACATCTCGCCCGCGAGGGGCGTCTGCATGATCTCCTTGGCCTGCTCCACTGAATCGGAATTGGCCAGGGCCCACATCAGTTTGACATAGGCGGTCTCCGGAAGCATGTCCAGGACCGTTATGGCACCTGCCTTCAGCATGTCCCTCCCCGTGTTGTAGACGTTGAGGTTCGTCCTCCCGTTGAGGCACTGGCTCGTCAGGACGACGACGGACCCGTTGGACGTCGCCCTCTCTATGAGCGGGATCATCCCCTCGCAGACATGACCGAGCCCGGACCCGGAGATCACGATACCCTTGGACCCCATGAACACGGGCTCGAAGAGCTTAGGGTCCATCCCGGGATAGTACTGAAGCAGCACCACGGAGCCCTCCATGGCGATGTTGGCGACCGCCTTCCCGTCGCGGACCCTCGGCCCATCGATGCGGACGTCCATCCTCCCGTCCTTGTCCAGATGGGCTGCGGGAAGCGCGTTGATGGAGTGGAACGCGTCCCTGCGGGAGGTGTGCATCTTGCGGACCCTGGGCCCTATATGAACGGCGAAGGAGTCGTCGCCGGGAGTGTCGTGCATGACCACGAAGACCCCGGAGCGGTCGGCCCCTGTGGCGAAGCGGACGCATGCCATGAGGTTGCTCGAAGCGTCCGAGGAGGGACGGTCAGAGGAACGCTGGGCGCCCACGAGGATCACGGGCTTGGGAACGTCCCCGAGCATGAACGCGAGGGCCGCAGCGGTGTACCCCATGGTGTCCGTCCCGTGTGGGATTATGATGGCGTCCGCACCATCGTTTATCTCCTCCGCGACGGCCTTGGCGAGCTCCTGCCAATGGGCGGGGTCCATGTTCTCGGAGAATATCGAGAACAGTACGCGGGCGTCTATGTTCGCGATATCGCGTATCTCCGGGACGGCGTTGACCATGTCAGAGGTGGACAGTGCGGGGTGGACCGCACCGGTCCTGTAGTCCACATAGGAGGCGATCGTCCCGCCCGTCCCGATCAGGACGATCTTGGGAAGGCCCTTCTTGAACTCGATGGGCACATCCTTCTTGGTCCTCTCCACGGGCCTCTCGACGACGGTCACCTCAGCGGATCCGGTGACCTTCACACCGACGTTGTATCCGCTCTTGACCTTGAGGATCAGCACGTCCGGGGCACTGAACTCGTGATGGGGCATCAACGTGCCCTCGAAGGCCCTCCCGTCCTTGGTGACCTTCAGCTTCGTGCCCTCGGTCGCACCCAGCGAGGTCAGGAGGTTCGAAAGCGATTCTGAATACATTGGACCGAAGTATACGGGCGTCGTTTATGACGGTTGTTATAAACGTCCGGAGGACACGGCACCAGGCGGCCTTCGGGAACACGGCATCAGCGTGTGCGGACCCACTCCCTCAGATCGGATGCCCTGGACCTGAACATCCCCTCTATCGCGGCATCGCGGCCTCTGTCCCTGTACCTTCCCACGGACGAGAGCAGCTCACCGCATCTGTCTATCGCATCGTCCAGCGCCGTGAAATCGATCCAGTCCGTGTCGCGCACATACCCCATCTGGACGCTCCATATGTCGGAGAACGGCTTGCATCCGACGAACGTGACGCCGCCGAGGTCGGCCGTGTCCTGGTTGTATCCCAGGCTGGACCCGCTATCGTAGATCGGCGCGGGCCCCATCCACTCCAACGTCCCCACGTCACGGATCACCCCGAAATTGTTTGTGTGACGGTCCCCGTTGGCTATCAGATAGTCCAGAACCATCATCCTGTCGAGCATCGGGACCACGTCCAGGCCGTGACGGCCGCAGCATGTGACATAGTGATCGTACAGGGATATGCCTGGCTCATGGACCTCGGAACGCATGACCGCGTGCGCGGACACGAGCTCCGTGTCCGCGTTATGAAATCCTCACATATGCTGCAGACCGCCCCCTCATGCTCGACGATCCCGTAGTCGATGTGCGGCATCCCGAGGGAATCGGCGATGATGGAGGCCATCACCTCGTTGAATGGCTCCTGCATGAAAGGCATCGTCCCCGACTTCATCAGATAACGCTTCCCTCCGATGATCTTCCAGCGCTTCATGAGCAGACCATCCGATGCATTGTCCGGAGAGGTCAGGTCCAATAAACCTTGCCATACCTCCTTCCCGAACAGCAGATCCCCCATGTCGTCGGAGAAGCCGTTGTCGAAGAAGTTCACGTCTGCCCAATCCAATCCGGATCCCGCAGGGCGTATCCAGTACTGATCCGACAGGCTGAGACCGTACGATCTCATCAGGAGCGCCTCCGTGCGGACGATGTCCAGACGTTCCAACACCTCGCGCAATCCTGAGCGAGTCGCTGGAATTGATCTCCCCGACCACCATTTTGAAAGACGGTCCGCACGAACTGTCCCTTCCACAACCGTTCCCATCGGCATATGGCTCGTATCATGTACTGCTCTCAAAGAGTAGAACGTGCCGTCTGATTCGCTCAAATCCACCAAAGCAACGAGCAACTTCCCGTGCATTAGCTCAAACAACATATGATTCACGCACGAAATCGACAATCCGAGGCTCTGTCAAAATCTATGACAGTAAATAGTTTATTCGATATCGACAACATATCATCCATGATGCGACGAATCATCCAACGTACCGGATGCTTCGACCACCACATGGAGAACCTTTCCCGGGATGATCGACTCAAGTAGCACGAATAGTATTATTAGTATGCGTACATACACCTACCCATGCATATAGTCCAGCCCGGAACCGAGATCGACGTTCTGAAAGAGAACAACAAGATAGCCCACGAGAACTATCGCCTTTTGAAACAGAACGGCATCAAATCCATAGACTTCATGGGATCCATAGGGGCTGGGAAGACCGCAATGATCATCAAGCTGGCCGAGAAGCTCCGCGCCAAGGGGGTCCGCGTCTGTGCCATCGCCGGGGACGTCACCGGGGACGACGACTATTCCAGGTTCGAGAGATCCGGCCTCGAGTCCGTGAACTGCAACACCGGTCACGAATGCCATCTCGATGCCAACCTCATCAAGAAGACGCTCGCCAACATCAAGCTCGAGGACTACGACGTCATATTCATCGAGAATGTCGGGAACCTCGTCTGTCCGGCGGACTTCCCCCTCGGGACCGACCTCAGAGTGGTCGTCGTCTCCGTCACCGAGGGTGACGACATGGTCAGGAAGCACCACGACATCTTCATACACTCCGACATCGCGGTCCTCAACAAGGTCGACATCGCGAGCGCCGTGGACGTCGATCCCGAGGTCATCGCCAAGGACTACAACAAGCTCACGGGCGGGGTAAAGAACATCTATAAGTGCAGCGTCAAGAAGGACGAGGGGCTCGATGAGATCATTGCCGCCCTGAAGCTCTGAGGTGCACAATCATGAAGGTCCTGGCCGTTGGAGGAGGTGGGAGGGAGCATGCCGCAGTCGAGGCTCTCTACCGCTCCGGATCCGAGCTCTACTGTGTTATGAAGAACGCCAATCCCGGCATCATAGCGAGATCGAAGAAACACCTGCTGTGCGACGAGAAGGATGTCAACAGGGTGGTCGCGTTCGCGAAGGAGAACGGCGTGGAGCTCGCATTCGTCGGACCGGAGGCCCCCTTGGAGGTGGGCATCGTCGATGCCCTCGAGAAGGAGGGCATCAAATGCGCATCGCCTACCAAGGATGCCGCCAGGATAGAGACCTCCAAGCAGTTCATGAGACAGCTGGTCAGGGATCACGGCATAGACGGGAACCTGTCGTTCGCATCCTTCGACAACGCGGACGACACAGAGGCCTACCTGAGGACACTGGACCACGAGATAGTGGTCAAACCGGTAGGACTGACCGGAGGGAAGGGCGTCAAGGTCCAGGGAGAGCATCTCCACTCCTTCGAGGAAACCATGGAGTATGTCCATGAGATCTTCGACGGGAACATCGGCGGGGCCGGAGTCATAATCGAGGAGAAGGCCGTCGGAGAGGAGTTCACCCAGATGGTGTTCGTCGATGGACGGAATATCATCCCCATGCCCCTTGTCCAGGACCACAAGAGAGCCTATGACGGCGATGTCGGACCCAACACCGGCGGTATGGGCTCCTATACCGATGCGGACCACCTCCTGCCCTTCGTCACCGAAGGAGACAGGGAGGATGCCCTGAGGATCGTCCAGTCCATCGTAGATGCACTGGCCGAGGAAGGATGCCCCTATCGCGGGGTGATGTACGGCCAGTTCATGCTCACCGTGAACGGTCCCAAGATCATCGAGATAAACGCCAGGTTCGGTGACCCAGAGGCAATGAACGTCCTCACGGTCCTGAGGTCCAACTTCGAGGACATCTGCATGAGGATGGCCACCGGGACCCTTGGCGACGGTGTGGAGTTCGCCAAGGCAGCGACCGTGTGCAAATATGTGGTGCCAAAGGGATACGGCGTGAAATCGGAGTCCGGACATGAGATCTCGGTCGACGAGGAGGCCATCCGCGGATGCGGTGCCATTGCGTACTACGCCAACGTCGACATGAAGGACGGGAAGCTCGTCACCGGGACGTCCAGGTCGATCGGGGTCGTGGGAGAGGGGCCGAGCATCGAAGAGGCCGAGAGGAACTGTGAGGCCGCGTTGAAGCATGTCAAGTGCGATGCGATCTTCGTCCGCCATGACATCGGTACCCGCGAGCTGGTCCAGCGCAGGGTCGACCATATGAGCGCCCTCCGCAACGCATGACCGACCTTGCAGTGAGGATCGCCTATAGAGGCGATGGATTCTCCGGGTCGCAGATACAGCCCGGGCTGCGCACCGTGGAGGGGACCCTGCTCTCCTCCCTCTGCAGGGTCCTGGAGATGGAACCGGACGACATATGTCTGAGGATGGCGAGCCGCACCGATAAGGGCGTGAACGCCACAGGCAATGTCGCCTCCTTCGAATCGGACGGGGCGGACCCCGTCCAACTTCTGAAAGCACTCAACTCCATCTACGGCGGCGTCCTATGCACCGCATACGCGCCCGTTGGTGATGATTTCTTTCCCAGGCATGCGGACATGCGCACCTACGAGTACGTCCTGAGATCGGACGGCATGGACCTGGGCCTGGCGAATGAATGCCTGTCCCTTTTCAGAGGGCGCAGGGACTTCGCGGGATTCTGTAAGGCCGAAGGCAAGGACACGGTGATAGACCTCGTCAGGGCCGATGCCGAAGAGCATGGGGAGACAATCGTCCTGACACTTCAAGCGGACCACTTCCTATGGAACATGGTGAGACGGATAACGGCGACGGTCATCCGCGTCGCATCCGGCAGGATGCCGATGTCCAAGGTCGAGGAGGCCGTCTCAGGGGGATGGTCGAACTTCGGGATAGCCCCGGCGGAGGGTCTGACACTGACAGAGGTCAGATACGACGGCCTGGAGTTCATCCCGTCCACAGACCCGGCCCTCAGGATCAGACGTGCGAACGGTCTGTACGAAGCCGCACTGACCGATAGATTTTACAGAAATTTGTAAGTCCGGGGCCCCTGCAGCCCGACGACCGGTTGGATGAGGTTTGAACCTGAGACCGATCACCACTTACAGGGGTTGAAGACAAACGACCGGAGAGTCGCCTGACTTCACCGGACCAGATGGTCCAGCTTGACGCCAGGGCCGGAGAACCCCAACGTCATGTGATCCCCGGAGGGGTTTCACAGAACACGCTCGCCGGGCCCGGAGGCCCTTCTGCTTTGTTCGGCAGGGTCATCTGGCTATGACTATTAAGAATGATTGGACGTAGGTCGGAAAATGAAGAAGAAAGTCAAGGTGTTTCCAAGAGGTTTGAGGGGGGGGGGATGGCCCCCCTATGACGTTTCAGCGCCTGGACTTGGGCTTTCCGTAGTTCTTCACGGGCTTCCTGTAGACCCAGAGCATGATCAGTGCGAGGAGCACGATGACGATGACCAGCAGAGCGGTCCACATCGAGTAGCTGTTGTCCCCGATGTAGAAGATGTGCTCGGTCTCGAGTCCCTCGATCTTGATCAGCTGTCCGGAGTCGGCAGGCTCCACGTGGTACCTGTACTCGCCGTTTCCGAGGTCCGCGATGTACTCGTAGCTGATGGTGGCTGTCCCGTCCTTTGCGAGGTCGACGGTCTTGTAGCTGTCCTCGATCTTCTCGCCGTTCACGAAGAAGTAGACCCCGAACCCGCTGAGATCGGTGTTAGAGTCGTTCTTCAGGGTGATCTTCATGGTGATCGGAGCGACGACCTTTATGCTGATGGACTCCTCCCTCTGAAGGTCCTCTTCGGGGACCTCGACGGTCTCCCCGTCCTCGTCGGTGTAGGTCACCGTGGGCTCATAGGAGACTACGAGCCTGTAGGTGCCGACATCCTTGGGGGCCGATACGGTCAGGGTCTTCGCGATCCCGTTGTCGAGACTTCCGGAGCTGGGACTGACGCCGTTGCTGACGGTCTCGCCCCTGGAATCCACGAGCTTTGCGGAGTACTCCACGGACATGGAGAGGTTCTCCCTGTCGTCGTAGTCGTGGTTGGTGTAGATTATGTCGTAGTCCGCATCCTTGTCGGTTCCGACGACGGTCTCCCCGTCCACGTCGGTGTAGACAGCGTCCACATCCGACATGGGCATGATGCATATCGCCAGCATCGCCATCACAGCGAATGCCGCCATGAGCTTAGTATTCACTTGCGTGCAAACACCCCCCTCTTACTGGCAAGCCAGAATGTGGCGATCAGCATGAGGATCACGAAGCATACGAGGATCCAGATTCCGGATGGAACTCCGGACCTCTCGTTGAGCGCACCTCCTCCGCTGACTGTGGAGTCGGTATTCTCAACATTGACCTCGGTAGGTTCGAGCTCGAGGTCCTTGCCGTCGACCTTCACGTTCACGGTGGGCACATCGACCTTCTCGGCATCCGCCTCGGAGGACTGCTGCATCAGTGCGATGTAGTAGGTCACGGTCTGGAGCCCGTAGATGGTGTAGACATCATCGACAGCTCCCACGATCTTTCCGCTCTCGTCGCAGATGGTCGCATACCATCCCTGGGGGACGGTGAAGCTGAACGTGACGTCCTTGGAGCTGACGTCCTTGTTGACGAACTTCACGGCGAACATGTACTGGGATGCGGAGACCCTGTCTCCGAGCTCCTTATCGTCCTCGGATGTGATGATGTCCATTCCCTTGTCGCTGGAGGAACTTGCGGAGTTCTCCGTGATCTCCTCCGTGATGGTCGACGTTCCGTTGATGTCCTTGACTATCAGGGTGACGTCGTCGAGACCGGGTGCGACGCGGGACTCGTCATAAGTTCCCCAGACCTGGCAGGCGAGCTTCTGTCCTGCAGGGACGGTGAAGCTGTACGCACTGTCGAGAGCCCATGCGGAACCGGCGGTGACGAAGTAGGTCCTGTCGACATCGGAGAGGTTCTCGATGGTGAAGTCGACGATCGCATCCCCTTCGCTGAACATCGCACTGTCAATGGTTACATCGAACTCGGGCGCATCCTCGTCCTCTTCCTCCTCGCCCTCGGGCTTGTCGGAGTTGACGACGGGTATGTTCCTGATGCTTCCGTCCTTCATTCCGGTGAACGTTCCGTCTGCAGAGTACCACTGTTCCTCGGAGTCTATCGTCTTGCTGACGGAGACCGTGACATCGACGGAACCGACATCGGACGGCAGGACAAGGGTGTATGCCCCGTCCGCCACGCTGAACTCGCGCTCGACGTCTCCGTACTTGACGGTGATGGTTCCGTCCGCCACGATTCCGACGTATCCGGTGACCTTCATCTCCGCGGCGGTGGCCCTCATGTCGATGGAGTCGCCCACTCCGCTGTAGTCTCCGGTCAGGTCGAGAGTCGCGTACTTGATGGTGTCCTTAACATCATCACCGGTACCGGTGGTCCCGGTAGAGGTGATGTTGTAGACATATCCGACCGCGAAGTAATATCCGCCACTGAACGCGTGGTACTCGCCGTCCTCGGTACTTATGGAGATCTTGTCAGCCTCGTTCTTCTCGATTGCCATGGAGATGACCTCGACCGCATCCAGTCCGACGAACTCGGTGGATCCGGGGTAAAGGTACGCCGTTCCGTCGAAGTAGAACCCAGATTCTCCGTCGATCTTTACTTCATACTGACCAGGGCAGAGCTCGATGGTCTCACCCTCCTTGACGGTGATCTTCTCGCCGTCGTCGCTCTCGTAGAACTCGAGCTCCATGTCGCATCCAGCGGTTATGGGGACCGTGTTGACGTAGTACTTCTGGTCCTCCTCGTAGCCGTAGTACTGGATGGTCACGGTGGTGGACGTCTGGGACGTTCCCTTGGTGACTTCCTTGGTCATGTCTGTGCAGGTGAAGATGCCGTTGTCGAGGGTTCCCTCGGCGTTGTTGAACGACGTCGTGGCCTCCAGGTCGTCCGGGATGTAGAAGATCGCGGCGCCTCCGGTGTTGGTCATGGAGGTGAGCGTGTAGTCCCTGCCCTCGTACTCGAACATGATCAGTGCGAGCGCGTACGGGAGGTTCTGGTTGCTGTCGCTCGTGGCAGGGTCGTACTTCAGGTTGGCGGTGACCTTCCTTCCATCGACCATGGAGACGGACCCGACGTCGGTGTTCCCGTTGGCGGACACGTCCATGAGGACGACCTTGTCGCTCTCGTTGTGAGCGTACATGGTGTAGCTTCCTGCGGGAACGAGCACTGTGAACTTCCCGTCCTTGTCGGTGCTGACCGTGGTCTGGAACCCGTTGCTGTCGTAAAGTGTGACGATTCCCGAGGCCGCGTCGTCTCCGTCCTTGAGCTCCCCGGTGACCTCGGAGAGGTTTCCGGATGTCAGGGTGACGGATCCGCTGCCGTCGTACACGGCGCTGTATGTCCTTCCGTCGGCGATGCCGAACACGGAGTATGCGACGTTGTCCGTGGCGAGTCCCTTGGGGATGTCGAAGTAGACGTTCCCGTCGGAATCGGAGTGGGACACCGTGCTGAACGTTCCCGCGGATACCGTCAGGACCGTGTCGGGTGCATTGTCGACATGCACGGTGGTGGACTCGTATGCCTTCAGCGTGACCGTCCTGTTTCCGCTGGACGCGTTCTGGACGGTGGAGTTGATCGAGACGAACCCGTTCCCGATGGACATGGTGTACTTGCCGGGAACGACGGTGATGACCGCCTTCCCGTCCTCTCCGACCTCGGCGCTGAACTGGAATCCGGTCTTCTCGTTGGTCGCGTACACGACGGGGATGTCGGTCAGGCCATCGATGTTGAGGACGTTCTCGAAGATGTCCTCGACCGTGGCGGTGATGGTGTATGTCTTGGGGACGACCTCCAGACCGACGGACGCACCGGGGTAGACCTCGATGGTCCCGGTGCCGAGAGAGGAACCGGACTCGCCGTAGAGGACGTAGCTGTAGGATCCGGGCAGGAGTCCCTTGATGAGGATGGACCCGTCCGTGATCTGGACCTTCTCGGAGGTCGCATCGCTCTCGAGCGTCAGGAGCATGTTCTCCCCGCTGTAGACCTCGCCGTTGACGACGACGGCCCCGGTGACCTCGGAGTCCTGGACGGTGACCGTGGACATGGGGTTCGCGGAGCTGAAGGACTGCATCACGATGTTCCCGATCTTGACCTCGATCCTGTAGCTTCCTGCGGGGACGAGGGCATCGTACTTACCGTCGAACGTCTTGGTCTCGGAGTAGACGACCTCCTTTCCGAATGTCTCGCTGTACTGGTAGACGGAGACGGTGGCACCGGAGATGCCGGTTCCGGACGAGGAGACGACCTCTCCGGAGTAGATGGTCGAGGACTCGGTGGACCCGGTGTACTCGAGCATCGCGAGTCCGCTGAGGTAGTTGATGACCCCTCCTTCCTCGGCCTGCTTCTTCATCGCATCCTGTCCGGGCATGTACTCCCATCCGTCGCTGCTGACAGTGGCGTCGTTGTCGGCGTTGTACATGACCTTCCAGTTCTTCACATCGAATCCGGCGAGACCGTATCCGGGAATCGCCTTGGCGGATCCCTCCTTCCCGTCGCTGACGGAAAGGGCGACCAGGTAGCTGTAGGAGTTGGTGAACCCTGCCTCGGACGCGGAAGGTCCGATGAGGGCCCTCCAGAGGAGGGTATCGTAGATGGCCTCGGTGTAGACCGTGGAGCCGTAGTAGGTGTTGTAGGAGTAGAACTCGGTGGCAGCACCGTACCTGTCGACCTTGTAGTCGGCGAAGTAGGCGATGGTCGAGAAGCTGTCGCCTCCGTTGTACTGGAGGGGGAGCATGGAACCGTCGACGAGGATGTATCCGATCTTCTCCCCGCTGGCGTCACAGACCCCGTCATACGCGTCCATGAGGTCCTTCTGGTTCATGGAGGATGCGAGCTCGTTGATCCCTGCGAGGTACACGGCGTTCTCATCGGTGATGTCGGTCCTGACGTTCCCGTAGACGCTGGGGTTGGCGGTGATCTCGTCCACTGCGGACTGGGGGTTGTCGATGAACGCCTTGATGGCGCTGTACACGTCGGTGTGGTCCCCGAATGCCGAGGAGTAGTCCGCATCGGGGTTGGCCATCATGATGCGGAGCATCATCGCGGCGATCGCTCCGACGGAACCATCGGCGAGATAGACCTGCGCGGCGGCGGACGAGCCTCCGCCGATACCGTCCGTGACGGTGCTGAAGTTGCCCTGGGCGACGGCGTCGTACGCGGTGTCGATCCAGGTGACGAGTGCCCCGTCCTTGGGCTCGTCGGCGTAGCTCTCCCAGATTCCCTCGAGAGGGTAGGATTCCCCGGTCTTGATGGTGAAGCTCGTGTTCCCGGTGAAGTAGTGGTCTCCTTCGGTGTTGGTAGGCTGACCCGCATCGACAGCGAAGCTGACGTTGGGCACGACGACGAGGAGTGCGACGACGAGCACGGACACGAAGGGCAGGGGCTTGATGAGCTTCCTGAGGCATCCGGGGAACCCGGCCGCCTTCATGGTGGCCACCCACTCCCTGAGGTCCGCGGACTTCAGGACCTTGACGATGACCGCTGCGGATCCGACTGCGAAGACGCTGCCGACGACCGCCGCATTGGCGTAGCTGGTCCAGACTGCGAAGAACATGACATACAGCCAGACGACCATGAACAGGCGGCTGGAGCTGTGGTCCTTCCTGAGGTACACATAGGTCTCGTAGATCGCCAGGCAGATGGGCAGCCACATGGTGAGCCATCCGTAGTAGGCGGCGACGTTGGACATCGAGACACGGTTGCTGGCGAGCTCGGCCATGATGGAGTTGGTGTAGACCGAGTTTCCGAAGATGAAGTCGTTGAACAGGTCCGGTGCGGCGAACATGAGGGCCACGCAGAGGACTATGAAGGCAACGACGAGCGAGGGGATCGTGACGATCCAAGGCTTGGCCTTGAGCGCCGCGAAGACGAACACGAACACGACGGAGACGATGGCGATGAGAAGGGGTCCGGAGTAAACCGCGTCCATCAGACCGGCAGGCAGGTAGTATGCGGCGGGAACGAGGGTCCCGACCAGGATAGCAACTGCGTAGCCGATGGTTGCTCCCATGACGTCCTTTCCTCCCATGCGGGCAGCTACTGCCTGAAGGACCATCGCGACAGCGAGGAGAACGACCGCTATGCGGAAACCGTTCCAGGTAAGGGCGCTCAGCGCCAGGAACACCCCTGCGAGGGCACCGTTGATCAGGACGCCCTTCTTAGAGGAGTTCTCGGAATCGAGGGACTTGACCATCTTCACGGCGAAGTACGCCATGAATGCGAGAAGGAACGCTGCGAGGGCGTACTCGTTTCCGCTGGAGAAGACCGCCGTGCTGATAGGCAGAGCCATGAATGCGAACACCAGGGCTGCAACCACACCAATCGTCTTGTCGAACATCTCTCTGCCGATCAGGAACACCGGGATGCATGCCAGGGCCCCGAAGATGGGGTTCAGCACTCCGAGTGCGAACGATGCGGCCTCGGTGGTTCCCATGCTGCCCTGGAAGATGGACGCGACGCCTGCGGCGAGGAAGTCCATGAGGGGCGGGATGTAGAGGGAGCCTCCGATGGGATAGTTGACGGCAGCGTCCGTGAGGGACCAGCTTCCGTTGAGGATGCTTTCAATCACATGCAGGTGATACTGTGCACTCGATCCACCGGATAGGGCGAAATTCCCATCAGCAGAAACGCCGTATGCGAAAACGAAGCGTAGCAGGAACGCTACGACTACAATCGCACCCAGCACGAGTGCACACCGGCGGCCGCTAAGCCACCCGTTGCCGCTATCGCGGTCGGCTCCCATCGTTTCGGGAGCGGTAGACTCTTTTCTGAACTTGCGCATTCTAATAAGTCTCCGTCTCTTTAGAATGTGCGTTCATACGAGAACTTGTATAAAAAGAGTCCACTGCTGTTCTTTGTTCTACGTAAGATGCGCAGGTACGCACACGCGCGCACGCGTATTAAAACGGACGATCAGGATGCCCCGACGGCCTCAGATGACCGTTCTTATGTCCTCCGCGAAGGCCTCGGCGGATCTCCTGGGGTCGTCGGAACCGTAGATCGCCCTGCCGACTATGGCATAGTCCGCACCGGCGGATATGGCGTCGGACGCCTTCCCGCCCTGCGCGCCGACCCCCGGGGAGAGGATCTTCCTGTCCCCGGCGATCGCGCGGATGGCACGTATGCGGTCGGGCCTGGTCGCGGGGGCTATGAACCCGTCCACGCCGCACTCCACCCCGAGCCTTGCCATCTCCTCCGCGTGCTTGGCCGTGAACATCACGGCACCCGGATGGCTCATCTCGGTGACGGCGTATATCTCCGCACCGTCCGCCGCCTCGACGGCCGCCCTCAGGGAATCGTCCCCTGTGAAGGCATGGACTATGACCGCGGACGCCCCTCTGGAGACCGAGTTCTCGATGATGAGGCGCACCGTGTTCGGTATGTCCGCTACCTTGAAGTCGCAGATGACGTCGGATAGCTCCGCGAGACGGGTTATCATCTGAGGTCCCTCGGAGAGGACAAGAGGCCAGTTGATCTTGATGGCATCGACGACGCCGGACACGGAATTTGCAATAGCCAGCGCCTTCTCGCCGTTCGTCTCGTCGAGCGCCAGGACCAACCTGCTCTCCTTTCTCATGATGACCCTCACGACCCACTACCAATATTAACTAATCGAACCCTCGCAGGACTATGCTCAGAAAGATGGAGTGCGGATCCGCACGCTGCGGAAAGGTCTCCGAGGGTTGCACCCGTTGCATCGAAGGGTCGAAGATGGTCCTCCTGGTCACAGGGAAGTGCGGATGGGGATGCGACTATTGCCCCGTGTCCCTGGAGAAGAAGGGACTGGACGTGATGTACGCCAATGAGGGGAGGGTCCACACGGACGAGGAGGTCATAGCGGAGGCCGAGGCCATGGACGCCAGAGGCACCGGCATAACCGGCGGGGATCCCCTGGTCGACATGGACAGGACCATCCATTTCATACGTCTCCTCAAGGACAGGTTCGGCGAGGACCATCACATCCATCTGTACACCGCCACCATGGACCCTGAGAAGACGAGGGCACTGGAGGAGGCAGGTCTGGACGAGATACGCTTCCATCCCATGGACTCCATGTGGTCGAGGATGCCCGAGACCAGGCTGTCCGAGACCGTGGACGGGACGGGGATGAGGGTCGGCATAGAGGTGCCTGCACTGCCCGGCAGGGAGGACGACCTGATCGCCATGATCGAATATGCCAGATCGGTCGGCGTGAGCTTCGTGAACCTAAACGAGCTGGAGTTCTCGGAGAGCAACTGGGACATGATGGACGTCCACGGCTACGCCGTGAAGGACGAGACATCGTCCGCCGTGGCGGGGTCCGAGGAGACCGCGCTGAAGGTCATGAAGAAGGTCAAGGGGATCGACATCCACTTCTGCTCATCGTCCTTCAAGGACGGGGTGCAGCTCAGGAGACGCCTCATACGCAGGGCCCTGAACACCTCCGCCCCGTACCAGCAGGTCACGGAGGACGGCACCGTCGTCCGCGGGTTCGTGGCTGGGGAGGCATCGGAGGTCGTGGACATCCTGAGGGGACTGGACGTGCCGGAGAAGCTCTACGACGCATCCGGGAAGAACGTGGAGGTCGCACCCTGGGTCCTCGAGAGGATAGCCCCCAGGCTGGGAAGGAAGGCCTGGCTGTCGGAACAGTACCCGACGGCGGACAATCTGGAAGTGGAAAGGACCCCTCTCAACCGAGAGGGGCCGTGATAAACGGTTTCTCGAGAGTTTTCCGGCGGAAGCCGCCGGATCACTCCACACTTAGGCTCTGGATGTCGTGATGCCTGTTCACGATGTCTCTGGCCAGGCGGAGGTTCTTCCCTGCCTTGCCGATCGCGCGTCCCTTGAGCTTGGGATCCACGGTGACCGTGGCATGGGTGATGTTCCCGCGCTGCTCGATGACGACCTTCTGGGGGCCGTAGATGTGGAACACGTTCATGACGAACTGCTCCTGGTCCTCGGAATACTCGACGACCTGGATGTTCTTTCCCGTCAGCTCCTTGAGCTTGATGACGTGCTCGCCCTTCTTCCCGACAGCGATGTTGGCCTTCCCCTTCTCCACGATGAACACGAGCTTGTCCTCGGTGTCCATGCAGTCGATGGCACTCGTCTTGGTGACGGTCTCGAAGAGGGATATGTACCTCAGCGTGTCCTCTGTTAGCACGATGTCGGCTGGCATGATTCATCACAGCGTAAGGATGTTGGAGCTGCCCTTGTCGATGATCACGAGGGCGGACACAGAGAAGGGTTTTCCGCACAGTGCGCCGAGTTCCATGTTGTTACCGTCGTAGACGTGGACCTTGACATCGAGTTTGCCGGTCAGCTCAGCGGACGGGCAGTTCCTCGCAAGGATGACCATCTGGGCCTTTCCGTCCTTGACGGCCTTCACGGTCTGGTCGACGCCGAACTCCACCTTTCCGGTGGTGATAGCGGATTTCAGCGCCCTGCTAATATCGATCTTTTCGTCACTCATCAGTTTTCATCTCCGTCTTTTCTCTTGGGGGTGTAAATAAGGTTTACAGCGCCGGTACCCAGTGTAACCGGCTGTCCGACAATGATGTTCTCGGTGACTCCCTCGAGGGGGTCGGTCTCGCCCACCATTGCGGCGTGCAGCAGGTGTGCTGCGGTGATCTCGAAGGCTGCTCTTGCAAGCACGGATGATTTCTTACCAGAGACTCCGTGTCTTCCGATCGCCTTTACGTATCCGTCATTCGTCATAAGGTCGGCAACAAGCATGATGTGCCTGATGTCGACGTCCAGTCCAGCCTCTCCGAGGGTTCCCATAGCCTCGTGGATGATGGAGTTCCTTGCGGCCTCGATACCGAGGACGTCGGCCACCTCCAGGATGCTGTTGGTCATGACGTTCTCAGCATCGACGCCCTCGACCTTCAGGACCTCCTTGAGGTTGCTTCCCTCCGTGACGATCTTCCAGGAACCTTCCGTCTTGGACAGGATGGCCCTTGTGATGCCGTCGATGCCCTTGATCTTGGCATTCTTGATGGCATCGAACATCAGCTGGAGCTTCTTGTAGGATGGCTCGTCGGACGTGACGACGATATCGAACCCGTCCTTCTCCACCATTCCCTTGACCGCCTTGACCTTCTTGAGCTTCTCAACGATGTCGTCGTCGGTCAATCCCTTCGCATCCATCTTGCGGGGCTCGGGGACGATGATCAGCCTCATGTTGGTGATGTCCGTCTCGACGGATGCGACATCCAGGAGCGTCGTGATCTCGATGTTCGAGGCGACGGACTTGGCGATGTTCTCATCCTGGGCGGCGGTACCGATCAGGGGGATGTTCATCGACGGGGTCGAGGGGATGCGCCTGGCATCGACGATCTCGATCAACCTGGGCAGACCCTGGGTGACGTTGACGTTCGCGACTCCCGCGTAGTGGAACGTACGCATGTTCATCTGCGTACCGGGCTCTCCGATGGAGTGGGCGGCCATGACCCCTGCGGACTCGTTCTGGTCCATCATGTGCCTGGTGTACATCTCGGACGCATGGACCAGCAGGGCCTGCATCTTGTCCTCGGGCAGGTCCGCGTTCTTGATGCGTCCCGCGATGTCCACTATGACCTTCAGGGGCAGCCTGACGCCTAGGTCGACCGCCATGTCCCTGAGCTTGGACTCTAGCTCGTTGAGCGCGTACTCCTTGACGACCTCCTCCATGGGCTCGACGGGGACGACCTCCTCGACCTCCTTCTTGGCCTTGGACGATGTCGTGGGCTTCCTCTTCCCGATCTTCGCCTGGACGGATAGGGCCTCCTCCTCCATGAGTCCCAGGTTGACCAGGTCCGCGACCTCCGCATTGGCGATCGCGGTCAGGGAGGTGTACTTGGTCAGCAGCAGGGCGGCCGTCTCCTCGGATATCTCCCTGGTGATCAGCGCCTTGAGCGTGTCTTTCCTTGCCATATCACTCACCTCCTCCTTCGTAGTCGTCTCCCATGCTGTCCTCGTCGTAATCCTCGGAATCCTCGTCCTCGGTGTACTCCATCTCGTCCTTCTCGAGGGATCCGTAGTCGCCTCCGACATCCTTCGTGTCGAGGTGCAGGAGCTCCGCGTAATCGTCTCCGAGGACCTCGAAGAACAGGTCGTCCATGTCGATCGCCCTTCCGCGGACGGCCTTCGAGGGATCGACCCCGTCCTCCCCGTAGAAGAACTGGACGACGGTGCCGGCCGTGTTCCTGACGGTTCCGTCGGCGGTCAGCTTAAGGTCCTCCAGCGCGGAGACGAGACGCCTCTGCATGTATCCGGACCTGGACGTACGGACGGCGGTATCGACCAGTCCCTCCCTTCCTCCCATGGCGTGGAAGAAGAACTCCGTGGGGGAGAGCCCGGACTTGTACGAGTTGGAGCAGAAGCCCCTCGCGTACGCTCCGAGGTCACCCTTCTGGAAGTGGGGGAGCGTCCTGTTCCAGTATCCTCTGGAGAGCCTCTCTCCACGGACGGCCTGCTGACCGACGCAACCCGCCATCTGGGACAGGTTGAGCATGGACCCACGGGCACCGGCCTTGGCCATGATGACCGCGGGATTGGACATTCCGAGGTGCTTCCCTGCGATCTTTCCGGCACCGTCACGAGCCTCTCCGAGGGTCTTCATGACGGACACCTCGAGGGTCTCCCTGAGGGACCTTCCGGGCATCTGCTCGAGGGTCCCGTCCTGGTACGACTGGACGAGGTTGGACACCTTGTCTATGCAGTCCTGGGTGTTGTTGGCGATCTGCAGCGCGGCCTCCTCGGGTATGTCCTCGTCGCCGATACCGGTGCTGAACCCGTGGTTCATGATCGAGCCGAGCGCGAGCCTGGTGACCTGGTTGATGAACTGCGCGGCGCGGTCCGCCCCGTAGTCCCTGGCGATCCTGTCGAGGATCTTCCCCTTGCTATTCCCGATCGCCTTGACGTCGATGGTACCGCAGACGAGCTTCCCGTCCCTGATCTTGACGTATGCGTCGTAGGGGCAGTTGTCCTTCTCGCAGCGGTCGCAGCTCTGGCAGACGTTAGCCTTGAACGTGGTGTTGAAGTCGTCGGGGAGCACGGTCGAGAAGAGGTCCTTCCCGGTCCAGTACTTCTCCCCGGTCGCCTCGTCGACCTTCGGCTCGGGAAGGTCTATGTCCCCGAGCTTGAACATGATGTTGGATGCCTCGAACCTGTCGAACCTGGGGCCTCCGTCCACACCGTGGGTGAGGAAGTAGGCTCCGGTGATGTGGTCGTGGATGGCCCCGATGATGGGACCTCCGTACCTGGGGGACAGGATGTTCTCCTGAACGAGCATCAGGATGCGTGCCTCGGCACGCGCCTCGTCGCTCTGGAGGACATGGAGGTTCATCTCGTCCCCGTCGAAGTCGGCGTTGTACGGGGGGCACACGCAGAGGTTGAACCTGAACGTGCGGCCGTTCATGATCCTGACACGGTGACCCATCATGGACATCCTGTGCAGGGAGGGCTGCCTGTTGAACAGCACGACGTCCCCGTCGACCAGCTGCCTCTCGATGACATAATCGATGTCTATGTCCTGGGCGACGGTCTCGGCGTTCTTCTCGGTGACCCTGATCCTCCTGTCGTCGGAACGGATGACATAGTTGACACCGGGGAGATAGGGGTCGTCGGACCCGGGGTTGGGGCCGCGGGCGACCAGCTCGCGCATCTTCTCGATGTTGTGAGCGTTGACGTGGACGGGAACGGTGAGCTCCCTCGCGGCGAACACCGGCACCCCGACCTCGTTGATCGAGAGCAGGGGGTCGGGCGAAATGACGGTACGCGCGCTGAAGTTGACACGCTTTCCGGACAGGTTGGACCTGAAGCGCCCCTCCTTTCCCTTGAGCCTCTGGGCGAGGGTCTTGAGCGGGCGGCCGGACCTGTGCCTGGCAGGGGGGATGCCGGACGTCTGGTTGTCGAAATACGTGGTGACGTGGTACTGCAGGAGCTCCCAGAGATCCTCCACGATGAGCTGGGGAGCACCCGCGTCGCGGTTCTCCCTGAGCCTCTGGTTGATCCTCAGGACATCGACCAGCTTGTGGGTGAGGTCGTCCTCGGACCTGTCTCCGGAATCGAGCGTGATCGACGGCCTGACGGTCACGGGAGGGACCGCGAGCGCGGTCAGGACCATCCACTCGGGCCTGCAGGTCTCGGGATCGATGCCGAGGGCCCTCAGGTCGTCGTCGGGGATGCGCTCGAGCCTCTCGCGGACCTCCTTGGCGGTCATCTTGTGGTTGTCGTTGACCTCCCTGAAGGTGGTGGGCTTGTCGAGCTTGATCTTGATCTGCTCGGCGCCGCAGTAGGGGCACACGCCCTTCCCGGACGCGTCCTTGGCGGTCTCCTTAGAATAGTTCTTGAACTCGACGGTGTCCCCGCCGAACTCCTCCATCTTCTCCATGCTCTCGAGACGGGACTTGATCTGGTCCTCGGAGAGCATGAGCCTGCCGCACTGGCAGCACGTGGACTCGAGGAGCATCTTGATGTCCTTGATGAAACCGACGTGGATGACGGGCATGGCCAGGTCGATGTGCCCGAAGTGACCGGGACACTCGTCGACCTTGCATCCGCATGTCTTACAGCGGAGTCCGGGCTCGATGACCCCCATGTGGGGGTCCATGAGACCCATCTCGATGGGATAGCCCTCGTCGTCGTAGGTGTCCGCGGTGATGATCTTCGTCGCAGACATCTTCCTGATCTCGTCAGGCGAGACGCAGGAGAATTTGATCGATCCGATCCTCTTTGTGATTCCTGCTGTCATCTAAGGTCCTCCAGCTGAAGCCTCATGGCGACACCCATACTCAGGAGCTCGTCCATCAGCAACTTGAAAGCGTAGGATGTTTGGACAGGGTAAATGTGGGTGTGGTTCTTGCACACAGGGCAGTACAGCACCCCGTTCCTGTCCTTGATCGCGATGTGTCCGCACTTGGGGTTGCCGCAGATGTACTGGACTGTACCGTCGGACTCGTCGAGCAGCCTGTCCTTGATGACCATGGCCGCACCGTGACCGATGAGACAGTCCCTCTCCATCTCTCCGAACCTGAGACCTCCCTGCCTGGAACGTCCCTCGGTGGGCTGCCTGGTGAGGATCTGGACAGGTCCCCTGGACCTGACGTGCATCTTCCCGCTGACCATGTGGTGCAGCTTCTCGTAGAAGATGACCCCGGTGTAGACCTCGGTCTGGATCATGCGCCCGGTCCTTCCGTCGTACATGACCTCCTTGCCGTCCCTCTTGAACCCGTTCCTCACGAGCCCGTCGCGGATGGAGTCCTCGTTCTCGCCGGAGAACGCGGTACCGTCGATTATGCGGCCCTCCATGGACCCGACCTTCCCTGCGATCATCTCGAGCACGTGCCCGATGGTCATACGAGAGGGTATTCCATGGGGATTGACGACCAGGTCGGGGGTGACACCGTCGGACGTGAAGGGCATGTCGCACTGGTCGACGAGCCTTCCGACGACACCCTTCTGTCCGAACCTGGAACAGAACTTGTCGCCCAGCTCGGGGATCCTCTCGTCCCTGACCTTGACACGGACGAGCCTGCATCCGTTCTCGGACTCGGTGATCATGACGGAATCGACGTATCCCTTCTCCCCGGGACGGACGGTGACGGACGTCTCCCTGCGCTTCTGGGGGGTGAGGAAGTCGGTGTCCTCCTCGAGGAACCTGGGGGGCGAAGTCTTACCGATGAGCACATCGGAGCCGTGGACCTCGCTCTCGGGGGCGATGAGACCGTCCTCTCCGAGCTCCGCATAGGCCAGATCGGCCCTGGCACCCATGATGTCGGGCGAGGGGATCTCGAAGTGGTCCTCCTGCCCTCCTGGGTAGCGGCGCTCCTCCGCACGGTAGGACCTCATGAACGTGGACCTTCCGAGTCCTCTCTGGACGGAGCTCTTGTTCATGACGAGGGCATCCTCGATGTTGTATCCGTGATACGACAGGACGGCGATGCAGAAGTTCTGTCCCGCAGGCCTGTGCCTGTATCCTATGTACTCCATGGTCTGGGTCTGCACCATCGGGACCTGGGGGTACTGCATGAGGTGTCCGCGGGTGTCGGGCCTGATCCTGTAGTTGGCTGTGGGGATACCCAGGGCCTGCTTACCCATTCCGGCACCCATGGTGATACGGGGTGCGGAGTTGTGCTCGGGATATGGGACGATTCCGGCGGCGACACCGATGATGACCATCGGATCGACCTCCATGTGGGTGTATCCGGCGGCGACCTTCGTCGGGACGTCGAACTCGTCGTTGCACCACCTGCACTTGAGGACGGCGTCGCCGTCCTTGCCGGGGTTCATCCAGTCGACGTCGGTCCTGGAGAGCGCATGCTCGCAGCAGGGGCATCTCCTGGGCACGTCGTATGCGTCGATGAGGACGAGCGCGTCCTCCTCCTCCTCCGCGTCGAGCCACTCGATGATGCCCTCGCGGAACAGGTCGTTCCATTTCACCTTGCCCTCGCGGATGCCCTCGATGTGCTTGCGGTTGAGGGCGAGCCTCCCGTTCTTGACGATGAGCAGGGGCCTCCTGAGACGTCCCTCGTCGCAGTTGATGATGACCTCGTTGAGATCAGAATCGAAGCGGATGTTGATCTCGTCGGAGATGAGTCCGCAGCGCCTGCGCTCCCTGATGTCGGAGACGAGCTTCACGGGATCCGCGTGAGTTCCCACGAGGTCCCCGTTGACGTATACCCTCGCACCGGTACCGGACTTGACGGTCTCCAGGTCGAGCTCCCTGAGCATCCATTTTACATCGGACTCGGGGAATCCCTCGGAGACGTCGATGATGAGCGCGGCGTTCTTCACGAGACCGCAGTTCTGTCCTTCCGGGGTCTCCGACGGACAGAGCCTTCCCCACTGGGTGGGGTGAAGGTCACGGGCCTCGAAGTGAGGCTGGCTCCTGGTCAGCGAGGAGGTGATCCTCCTGAGGTGGGACATCGCGGAAAGGTTGGACGTCCTGTCGAGGAGCTGGGACACTCCAGCGCGTCCGCCGACCCAGTTTCCTGTGGCCAGGGCGTGGAGGAGCTTGTGAGTCAGCAGGTCGGGACGGATGGAGGAGGCGATGTTCATCTCGGACTTCTTCCTTCCCCAGTTCCTCTCGAGCTGGTACTTCAGGTCCTTCATGAGGCTGCTGAAGCTGGTCCTGAAGAGGTCCTCCATGAGGTCCCCGGAGAGCTTGAGCCTCTTGTTGGCGTAGTGGTCCTTGTCGTCCTCCTTCCTCTTCCCGAGTCCGAGCTCCAGGACGGAGCGCGCGACGCGGCCGAGGAAGATGGCCTTCTTCATGCGGTCCTCCTGCGAGTCCCCGAGGTGCGGCAGCAGCGACCTGTCAAGGATGCTCTCGACCTTCTTGGTCCTGTACTCCTTTGCCTGACCGGCGGCGAAGTTCCTCTCGAGGAACAGGATGGCGTCCTCCTGGGTGTGGTAACCGTTGGGGGCGTAGGTCTTCTTGTCGAAGGATGCCTCGATGTTGGCATAGACGATGTTCGCCATGGCATCGTCGGACACGATGGTCTCGAAGATCTCCTCGTCGGACTCCATCCCGAGCGCCTTCATCAGGGCGATGAGCGGGATGCTTCCGGAGGCGACGGGCACGGAGACCATGACCATGCCGTCCTTCTTCTTCTCGACGAGCGTCAGTGCGCGGTATCCGTCCTTCTGGGAGAACACCTTCGCCACCTCCACGGCGGCGCCGTACTTCTCGTTGTACTCGACCATGACCCTGTTGGGGGCCAGGTCCTCGAGCGTGATGAGCACCCTCTCGGTCCCGCCGATGATGAAGTATCCTCCAGGCTCCCTGGGGTCCTCCCTCTGTCTGACGAGCTCGTCGATGTACTCCTTGTCGGTGAATGCGCGCTCAGCGTGCCTCTCCATGACCTGACGGTTCAGGTTGCATCCGGAGGACCTGACCATCATGGGGAGGTCTCCGACATGGATCCACTTCTCGTTCTCGGGGATGTCCTTCTCCTCTCCGTCCTCGTAGACGTCGAACCTGACGAAGACGGGGGACATGTAGTTGAGGTTCCTGAGCCTCGCCTCCATGGGCGTGAGCTCGTGGCTGTAACCGTTGGCCTCCATGGCCTTGGGCTCCTCGACGCGGATGGTGGGCTTCGCCTGAAGGTCGACGTTGCCGTCCTCGTCCCTGGCCCTTCCGATGTGGATCTCGATGTTCCTTCCGCCGGTCCTCTCGGGGTCCAGCTTGATGATCCCCCTCTCGGCGTCATCGGTCGGAACACGAATGTCGTCGACGATCCTCTGCATCCTGCTGTCAAGGTTGTCAGCCGTCGCAAGGAAATCATCGAACGAAGAAACGTGGTGATTTACAATGTTGTGCTCGCTGAAATAAAGATCTACTAGGTCCCTCAGTCACTCACCCCCTCGTAACGAGCCTATAGACCACGAACTCCTGCGCGGTCTCACTCTTCCTTACAATCTTCACGACCCTCCCCTCATCGATGGGTCCGTGAATGGTCTCCAAGATTTTGATCCCCGGGTCGCTTTTCCTGATTTTAGGAAGCTGCCCTTTGGTGATCCCCATCTCCTGGAGCACTTCGTCTGCCTTCTCGGGATCGAGAAGGTGGTGCTCGGGAACGAGCACGTGCTTGAGCACATTGAAGTTAGTTTCTGCTGCCAAGTGATTCACCTACTTCTGCCCAGCCCGGTCCAGCTGGATAATGGTTTCAGAGAAATGCCATGCATGCTTTCCTCATACTTGATCCGCCGTTTGATCGCTCATGAAGTCCATATGGCGGGCCTGAAGGGATTCGAACCCTTGACCACCTGATTAAAAGTCAGATGCTCTACCTAGCTGAGCTACAGGCCCAATGGATAGCTTAAAGCTGTATGAGCACTCAACGGCTACTTATATATAATAAATTCGGAAGACGGAATTCACCGATCCTCGGAAAAATGCGAATATCGGTCAAAAGAAACCGATGGCAGACCATAAGGTCTGGTTTCGGACAATACCATTTCAGTATTTATCAGGCCCGACCGCACACCGACGGCCGGACCGGACATCGGAATCAGGACGACCTCTTCCTGCCGAAGATCAGGTACGCCGTATGCCCCAGCGTATCGAACGATGGGCGGACCCCTCCCTTGTGGACCTCCATGAACCTCTGGATGTTCTCCAGGGCACGGACGTCCGAGTATCCCTTGTCGCGAAGGGCGATGACGATGGCCTCCATCTGGTTCATGTTGGGGACGTATGCGCAGATCCTCCCGCCGTTCCTGAGGCACGGGTCCAGGTTGTCGAGCGCGAGCCAGGGGTCCGGCATGTCGATGGTGAGCGCGTCCGCCTGCCAGTCTATGTCCGGCTTCGCCTCGCGCGCATCTCCGATGGTGTACGACCAGTTACCGTCCAGGCCTGTGCGTGCGACGTTCCTCCCGGCCCTCTTGGCGTTCTCATCCTTGAGCTCGAGCGTGTGGACGAGGCCCTCCGGTCCGACCGCGGTCAGAAGGACCGTGGTGAGCCCTCCGGACCCAGCGCCTATCTCCAGGACACGGTCGCCGGACTTTATGTCGCAGTTCATGACGATGGATGCCGCATCCTTGGGGGTGATAATCTGGGCTCCCCTCTCCAGGGACCCGACCAGGTCCATCGCACCGGGACGGAACACCGTGTACTCGCGACCGACCACCGTGAGCGTGTCCCCGTCATCGAGACCGTCCAGCTTGGAACCGTCCAACGCGCCCAGTCCCTGGACCTTGACCATTCCGAACGACACTTTGAGCCAGTGTCTCTTCCCGTCCGCACCCTCCAGGAATACGGTCTCGCCTTCCTTGAACGTCATACCACTCGCACACAATCACGATAGAAATGTTTTCCGTGACTAGGACCCGCGGGCAAACATGGGCATGACTGCCGGACCGGACATACAATCTGGTCGTAGGGAAACGTTGCAGATATTTCAAAATAAGAAATATTCAAATATAGAATTGGATGATTAATCCAATGATGAAAATAGACCATAGGATCATCATCGCAGCCGCGGTTGCGATCGTCATTGTGATCGCAGGTGCCGCGGTCATATTGACAGAAGATAGATCAAAGGACGGTGGCGACGACAATACCCCCGACGGCGAGACGATCACGGTGACCGATTTCCTCGGTCGTACCGTGGAAGTGCCCACGAACCTGGACGATGGGATCGTGACTGTCGGTAAGCTCGGATCCGTCAGGATGCTCTCCTACTTCGATGAGGGGATGCAGAACCTGAAGATGGTTGATCTGGTGATCAAGACGGAGACCGTCAACGCGCCATCAGGACTCACCTACGCATACATCGACGAGTACAGGGACATAATCTCCAAGGCTCAGACGCATGAGACCGACAACATAAGCTCGGCGGACTACGAGAACATCGGGAAACTGTCCCCTAGCCTGATCATAGTGAACGACACCACATACAATTCGTGCAAGGATGTCTGCGACAACCTGGCAGAGCACTTCGCCCTCGTCGTCATCGATGACATGGGAGGGTACGACACCACACCCTTCTGGACGGAGGACTACAAGCTGACCGAGGAGTTCAAGGCGACCTTCGAGCTCATGGGGAAGGTCCTCGGAGACACCGAACGCGCGAACGAGATAATATCCGGATTCGAGAAGATCCTGGGCGAGATCTCCGAACTCCGTGGAGAAACTACGGACGTGAAGGGGTATGTGACCGGGATACCCTATCGTGGACTCAATGACCTGCTGTCAGTGTTCCCGAACAACATAGCACTGACGATAAACGGTGTCGACAGCGCGGTCCCGGCAGGCAGCGCGAACCAGGTGATGAACCAGCTCGCCTCCGCGGAGGAACTGTCGAAATACGACATAACGGACGTCTTCATCGACCCGTCCACCTATGTCAAGATAAACACGCCCAACAGCCAGAACGCACTGAAGTACATCCACTCCATCAATGGCGACTCCGACCCGGACAACGACATCCGCGTGCACATCATCCTGCCGGCGGTGTCCGTGGGGACCACGTGGGAGACCACCCTCCTCAACGCGTACTACGTGTCGGATCTGGCATACGGACACGATATGACCGACGTGCAGCTCCAGGAGAAGTACGGCTCGATCCTGTCCGTGTTCTACGGCGACAGGGCATCGGGTGCCCTGGAGGACATGCAGAAGTTCTATGACAGCGTGGGTGGAGGCAACGAGTACAGCCTGCTGAACGAGGTTGCGGTCTCCGTCGACAACGATAAATTCGTACTTGTCGAGATATGATGTCCGACCCCCAGAACAAACCCCTTATCCCTCCTCACATAGAGGAGGAGAACTCCCTCACTGAAGGATATCTGAGGTATTCCGGGAGGAAATCCCTCATCCTTGTGGCCATAGCAATGGCGATAGTCGTCATGGCCACGTATTCCATAGGTCTAGGTGCCACCGACCTGACGTACGGTGAGATAGTACACTACATCCTGCACCCCGACGGCAGTTGGAACTCGTCCGTCATCTGGGACTCCCGTCTGCCCAAGACCGTGGCGGCGCTCGTCATAGGTACGGCCCTCGGGATATCCGGAGCGGTAATGCAGGCCGTGTTGCGCAATCCGATGGCGTCCCCGTTCACATTGGGAGTGTCCAACGCCTCCGCATTCGGCGCAGCGATAGGGATAGTGCTGGGAGGAGGGGTGGTAGTGACCAATGTCGAATCGTCCTACCCTCTGGTGCAGAACGAGATGTTCGTCACGATCTGTGCGTTCCTGGCGGCCCTGTTGTCGATCTGCATAATACTTGGGCTGATAAAGGCCATAAATGCGACACCGGAGACCATCGTCCTGTCAGGGATGGCGATCACATCGATATTCGGGGCGGGACTGTCTTTCCTCCAGTACATGGCCGACGAACAGTCCATGGCCATGATAGTGTTCTGGCAGTTCGGGTCCATAGACAAGGTGTCGTGGGACCACATCGCGATAATCGCGACGGTCACATCGGTCGCACTGGCATATTTCGCATTCAAGGCCTGGGACTACAATTCCATGGAGACGGGCGACGAGACTGCCAGAGGCCTCGGCATAAACCTGGAACGCACTCGCATCGTCGCCCTGGTGGTGTCCGCACTCGTGACCTCGTTAGCGGTCTCGTTCACAGGCATCATCGGGTTCATAGGGCTCATAGCCCCGCACATCGTGAAAAAGCTCGTCGGAAACGATTTCCGCTTCGTCCTGGCAGGGTCCGCGCTGGTCGGAGCCGCCGTCCTGCTGGTCTCCAGCATGGTGGCATCGTATGCGTTCTCGGACATCCTCTACACCAGCCTTCCGGTCGGCATACTGACCTCTGCGCTGGGAGGGCCGCTTTTCCTGTTCATATTGTACACCAGCAGCAAAAGGAGGAGTAGAAGGTGCTGAATGTTGACAATGTATCATTCTCGTATGGCAAGAGGCGCATACTGGACAAGGCCGCGTTCGATGTCGAACCCGGCAGCACGGTAGCGCTCCTGGGATGCAACGGTGCGGGGAAGACCACCCTGCTCCGCTGCATGATGGGTTTCATAAACCCGGAATCCGGACATGTGACATTGAACGGCTCGGACGTCCACGACCTCTCCAACAGGGAGAGATCCAGGATGATAGCCTACGTCCCGCAGAACGCGATCTCCGCCAAGATGTCCGTGTACGAATCGGTGTTGCTTGGAAGACGCCCCTACATGAACATCAACTACTGCAGGAACGACCTGGACCTCACCAGCTCGATGATTTCCAGGATAGGCCTGTCGGAGCTGTCGCTCAGCTACGCGGACGAGATAAGCGGAGGGGAGTTCCAGAAGGTGCAGATCGCCAGAGCGCTCGTGCAGGAACCGGACCTCTTGGTCCTGGATGAGCCGACCAGCGCCCTGGACATCGCCAACTCCCACAAGACGATGAGACTCATCAAAAGCACCGCATCCAACGGCAGGACGATCACCGTGATGAGCATGCACGACATCAACCTGGCGGTCCACTATGCAGACGTATTCGTCTTCATGAAGGATGGCCGGATATTGTCCGCCGGAGGGTGCGAGACGATCACACCGGACCTCATAGGAAAGGTGTACGACATGGATTGCAAGGTCACGGAATCGGACGGGGTCCCACTGATCGTTCCGAGTGTGGAGGCACAGACATGAACGAGCAAACGATATGGGACTCCAGAGCGAAGGACTTCGCTAAACTGCCGATACCCGATTGGAGATCGGACGCGCTCCTGATGTGCATAGGTCGGACGCACACAGGCGGATACGGGTCGGCATTGGACATAGGGTGCGGAGCGGGACAGGTTTCCATCGCACTGTCCCTTAGGTTCTCCAGCGTCACCGGTCTGGACATCTCGCCGGCGATGATACACGAGGCGAAGAGGCTGGCAGAGTCCGAAGGGGTGCCGAACGCCGAGTTCATGTCATCTGATTGGAACAGTGACGGATGGAGAGGGGGGCTGGACCGCTCCTATGACCTAATTCTGGCAAACATGACCCCCGCGATCATCTCGCAAAGCTCACTGGATCGCATGTGCCAGCTCTGCACGGGCACATGCTATGTCGTCATCGGGACGGATTCCATGGACCCGCACATGGATGCGGTCTGCGAGATGCTGGAGGTGGAACGCCGTTGCACGGAATCCCCTCCTATACTGGACCTGCTCGAGAGGATGGGACACGATCCATCCGTCGAAACATGGGATGCCGAGAAGAGGATGTCCAGGAGCGTGGAGGAGATAGCGTCATTCTATCGTGCGCGCCTGTTCCCGGACGGGACTGATGAGGAGACGGATGTCAGGATCCACGGGTATTTCCAATCCAAATCCGTGAATGGTAGGGTGGAGGAGCGCATCCCGTTCAAGAAGAATGCGATCTGGTGGAGGCCGTGAGGAACGGCATTGCGGACTCAACCCAATGTATCGAGCATGTCTATGCGCCTGCGCAGCTTGACGACGACGGTGGACATGCTCACCTTCTGATCGTAGGTGAGACCTGACAGGAACGACCTCACAAGACGGTCGCGCTCGGACACCAGATATTCCGCCATGTCCCAACCCGACTCCGTGAGACCCACCATGACCACACGCCGGTTGTCCGCAGACGTCTTACGTTCCGCGAAGCCCCTGGAGACCAGCTTGTCCAATGTGTAGGTCATGTCGCTCCTTAGGACCAGCAGCCTGTCCGCCAGATCCCCGATGGGTCTCTCCCCCAGCATGTATACGGCCTCCAGCAGACCGTACTCCACCTTGCTGATGCCCTTCGACTTCGCCATGGACGCTATGATGCGCCGCATCACTATGCCGTTGATCAGGTTGCGCTCGAATAGGAACGACCTGTACCCGGGGGATTCCCGATCGTCCTTTGAATCCCAGAAGAGGGCGGATGCCCCGGAATAGAAGGTCTCATAGTCCCTTGCGAGGACCGTCTCGATGCCTTCGTTGAACCTCTCCAGGACGGACACCTCGTCATCGGACAGGTCCATGGTACAATATGCATGGATGCGATTCTGCATCTCCAGGATGGACCGGAACATTGATGTGCCGGCACAGGTCAGTGCAAGGGTCTGGATGCGCCGATCGTCTCCCGATTGCTCCCTGGCCGCCAGCCCCTTGGATCCCAGCGAATCGGCTATCCGGGTCATACCGCTGAAGCGGATGTCCATCGCTCTGGCGATGACGGTCATCGGGACCGGCCCGTAGCGACCCAGTATGCATAGCGCGTGGAACTCGCTGCCCGCCAGATCCTTGGGCCGGACATGGTCGTGCATGTAATCCATGGCGAGCAGCGAGTTCTTCGAATATTGGTAGTATAGGTCGACCTCGTCCATATCACATCGTGTGTGCTGCGTATGCGGCCTTGTCCACGGGCTTCCCGCATATGATGCACTTTCCGGAGAACTCCTCCGGACGGTACGGACGGCCGAGGATCTTGAACCCGTAGGTGTCCTCGAACTTGTGACCGCACTCCTCGCAACCGCACCATCCGAGCCTGAGGATCTTGTCCTCGGGGAGGTCCTCGACCGAGTCGACGTCCTGGATGCGCGACCTCTGGACCTCGACGGCCTTGGCGAGCATGTTCTCGGATATCACGTCGAGCAGCATCCTGATGCCGGGGACCAGCGAGTCTATCGCGATGGACCCTTTCTCGCCGGTGTCCCTCCTCGCGAACGAGACCACGCCGTTCTCCAGGTCCCTGCCTCCGAGCTCGAGCCTCAGGGGCACCCCCTTCATCTCCCACTCGTAGTACTTGGCCCCGGGACGGGCATCGGAGTCGTCGAGCTTCACGCGGATGCCTGCGTCCGTCAGGACCTTCATCAGTGCCAGGCAGGCCTCTGCGACCTGTGCCGCGTTGTCCTTCTTGAATATCGGGATGAGTACGCACTGGAAGGGCGCGATGCCGGGGGGCATGACGAGCCCCTGGTCGTCCCCATGGACACCGATCAGCGCCCCAACGAGCCTCTCGGACATGCCGAAAGTCGTCTGATGGACGTGCTTGTGCTCCCCGTTCTCATCCTCGTACGTGATGTCGTACGGGACGGAGAAGTTCGTCCTGTAGTGATGGATAGACCCCATCTGGAGCGTCCTGCCGTTGGGCATGGAGGTGTCGATGCCCACGGTGTAGTGGGCCCCGGGGAACTTGTCCCACTCGGTGCGTATGCACAGCATGTACGGGAGGCAGATCGCCTTGGCGACCTTCTCCAGGATGGCGACATCCTCCTCGACCTGGCACTGGGCATCCTCCTCGGAGACGTGACAGGTGTGCGACTCGAAGAAATGGATCTCCCTGACCCTTATGAACGGACGGGTCTGCTTGGTCTCGTACCTGAATGTGTTGACTATCTGGTACGTCTTGAGGGGGAGGTCCTGATGAGACCTGACCCACAGGGAGAACATGGGGTACATGGCGGTCTCCGACGTGGGACGGACGACGAGCCTGACGTCCAGGGGGTTCAGCCCCGCGTGCGTGACCCAGTAGACCTCCTCGTCGAACCCTTTGATGTGGTCCTTCTCCTTCGCGAACTCGGTCTCCGGGATCAGGAGGGGGAAGCAGACCTCGTCATGGTTGGTGGAGTCGAACTCCTGCCTGATGTACGTGTCTATCTGCCTCATGATCTTCCAACCATAGGGCGTCCAGACGTTCATCCCCTTGATGGGGTATCTCTTGTCGCAGAGGTTCGCCTTCTCGACTATGTCGAGGTACCAGTCCGCGAAATCGTCCTCTTTCATCGACATCGCACTCACTCCCTGATCGCGCCGGCGATGAGCTCGGCTACGGATATGTGCGAGACCTCATTCTCGAGGGTGTTGCAACAGAGGACCGAGGAGAGGGCAGAACCTGTGAGCTTCTCGATGGCGTTGTTCACGAACACGCCGTGGGTGCATGCGACGGACACGGACTCCGCACCGACCTCGCGGAGAGCGGACGCGGCGGCCACGATGGTCCCCCCGGTGGCGATCATGTCGTCCACGATGAGGACGTTCTTGCCGGTGGCATCGAACTTGGCGGGCGCGATCCTGACGTCCACCCCGGACAGGCGGGTCTTCTCGAGATGGTCGTACGCGACCCCGAGCCTCTCCCCGACGTCCTTGGCACGGTTGGCCGCCCCTATGTCGGGAGCGAGGACGAGGTCGATCTTCTTGTCGCGGAAGTAGTCGGCAATGACGGGGGCCGCCTTGAGGTCCATGTGGTCGCACTCGAAGTAGTCCAGGATGGCCTCCTTGTGGATGTCGATCGTTATCACCCTGTCGCAGTTCATGCCGAGGTGCTTGCACATGACCTTGGCGGACTCCGGCTCCCCGGGCTTGAACACACGGTCCTGGCGGGCGTATCCGAAGTAGGGGATGACCAGGGTGATCGTCCTCGCCCCGAGCCTGCGGACAGCGTCCTGGAGCAGGAACATCTCGATCAGATTGTCGTTGGGGTATGTGTTCTGGACGATCACCACGTCGTCATCCAGGGTCTCGGTGTCGATCCTCGTATAGCTCTCGCCATCGGGGAATTTAGTGGACGCTGCCTGGATGTAAGTGCATTCCAGAATCCCGGCAAGTTCCTTTGCCAGGTCCCTCGAGGAGGAGCCGCCTACAATTATCATGACCGCGTGTAACACATGAAGGATTTTAAGGATTGTACGCGGGAGGGACGAAAGTCCGACGATAAGGAACAGCAGGGGGCAGAGCCCCCTAAAAAGGAGGAGGAGCGTGGTTACACAGATGAGCCTGTAACGATCCCGATTCCGGAAGCTGTGTCCGGGTCCTCGGGATCCACGCCTAATTATGGATATATCATCCAACCATATAAAGATAGCTGTCGAACGAGCGATTTCCACCATAAAACGGGACCCGATCAACCTCGTGCGAAGAAGAAGCTGTTCTCCTTGCGGTCCGCGAAATCGCGCTCGAGCTGGGCTGTGTGCGAGATGAGCCCGGGGTCCTCGAAGGACTTTGCACCCACCGGACAACCACGAACGCATGCCTGGCATTTGAAGCACCGTCCAACGACCTCGAAGAAATCGTAGCGGTCCACGGAACCGAGCGGACACAGGTCCGCGCACCTCCCGCAGGATACGCACCGACCCATATCCGTGACAGGCTTGGCAGACTGGAAATCGACGGGCATGCCATCGAGTCCGACCGGAGTGAAGTAAGGCGCATCGGCCGAGCCCGGAACATCCAAGGTCCCTGACGTGTCCCCGGATGCCATCGCGGCAACACGGTCCACGAATGCCCTGGCATCGGCCAGGTCGGCCTCGTCCGGCCTCCCGGTCCCTAAACGATCCGTATATGCATGCCTGCACGAGAAAGCCGCTCCGGCGATGGGCAGGAACCCGTTCCCCCTCAAGATGGCCACCATCTCGGCCAGACTGTTGTCGAAACAGCGGTTTCCGAACGTGACCACCGCGACGGCGTTGGTGCCATCGCCCCGGACGCTGTCCCTGAAGAAGTCCACTATGACAGCGGGCAGCCTGCCGCGATACGTCGGTGAGGACAGGACGACCAGGTCCTCCGGGCCGAACCTCAGGCCGGTGGACCTCGACACGGGCATGGACACGTCCGCCGTGTCGAGGGGGACCCCGATCGAGGACGCCAGCCTCCCCGCCACCTCCGAGGACACCTTCGCCGTGCATCCGGTCGCGCTGTAGTACACGGACACCACTCTGTTTACCGTCATGACCGTCACTCCAGCTCGATGTCGAAGTTCTCCGCGAACTTCCTGAAGGCGTACGACTGCGAGCGCGTCATTGACATGTACGACCCGATCATCATCGCCTCCAGGACCTCATCCCTCGTGGCCCCGGCCTCTATCGCGTGCTTGATCTGAACGTTTATGCAATATTCCCCTCCGTTGGAGGCGGCCGCGGATATCGCGCAGAGGTAGCGGGTCTTCCTGTCCAGGTCGCCCTCGCCCTCCAGCACGGCCTTGGAGAGGTTCGCTGCAGGTATGAATATGTCCGGACGGGTCGACAGCACCTGATTGACGACCGGGACGAACCCGTACTCCCTCTCGATGGCTGCCAGGATCCTGTCCGCGACCTCCCTCTGCTTCGGATCTTCCTTCATGGGGACGTCATCGATTCCGTCGATAATAAATCGGACAGGTACGTGCGCTTCCGTCACCCGCACTATGACCGGAGGACCGATACATCCATTACGGGCCCCGCACTGCGAACAGTCATGACCGAGAGATTGGACACCGTGACGGACGAGCGCATGGGGAAGTACCTGGACATAACCGCCAGGGCGTTCGCCAAGATCAGGATCGCGGCGCCGGACAAGTCGTACAACAGGAGACTGGCGGACAGCTTCATGGAGATGGCCACCTGCTACTACGAGGATGCGAAGCATTTCAAGGAGGCGGGGGACTACGTCACGGCCTTCGCCGCGGTGAACTATGCGCACGCATGGCTGGACTGCGGTGCCAGGATCGGCCTGTTCGATGTCGATGGCGACGATGTCCTGTTCACGCTCTATGAGTGAGGATTATCTCCTTCGAGCTGGAACGGCAGGGGAACGTCCTGAAATGGCCCCTGCCGAAGCACGACCATACCACCTGCTCGGGCGCATCCGTGAAGACGCTGTTGCCGAGCATGCACATGCCTGCGTTGTACCCTTTGGCGTTCAACGCCTGGATCACGCGCCGGATGGCCGGGCTCTCGAGACCGGAGTCCAGGGAGAACCTGTTGGACTCGCGGAAGAGGACGTCGTAACAGGGGTCCTCCAGGAACGCCTCCAGCGACGAGGAGGATGCCTCGCGCACCTTCTTCAGGCGACGAACGTCCCCCAGGACGGAATCTGTCTTGATCACATCCCCCAGGACGAGCAGGGTGAGGTCCTCGAACCCGAAGTCCGCGTTCACCACCCTCCCGTAAGGCGGGAAACCGGGGACCGTCCGTATCGGGATGTCACGGCCCGCTACGATGGCCGCCACGTCCCCGAGCCCGCCGCCGCCCCTGACCTCGGCGACATGGGCCGCGGAGAACGCCCTGGTGCGGGACTGCCCCGTCATGTCGGCTATGCAGAGGGACGACGCCAATGCGCCGGCGGCGCTCATACCGAACCCCTGACTGACCGGCACGTCGTTGTCTATGCGTATGTCGAACCCCCTCCCGGGTGCGAGGTCCTCCGCCGCCATGCGGGTTATGTGGGCGATGGCCTGCTGGCCGTCGATCCATATGTTGACCACCCCGTCGTCCCTGGGCTCCACGCTGGCGTGCGCTCCGACGCTGAGGCGGATCCCCACCCCGCGGGACCCGGAGCCCAGGACGTTGTACGACGTGATGGGCTGGAATATGCAGGACACATGGCCGGGACAGAATGCGGTTACCATGGTCACAACTTCTTCATGCAGAAATCTAGGATCGCGTCGGATATCTCCGCCTTCGTCCCGGACATGGCCCTCTCATCGTCCTCGGACACGAGTATGGACGCGGACGTGGTCTTCCCGACGACGTCGATGTCGTTCGCCACGACGGCCGCCAGGTCGTACTTCTCCAGACGGGACCTGGCACGGTCCACGAGCTCCTGTCTGGACAGCCCGGACTCCGCCTTGAACCCCACCACGACATCGCACTTCCTGCGGATCAGCGGGAGGACCTTCGGAACGGGGTCCAGCTCCAGCTCGAACCCGGAATCGCTCGGTATCTTGCCCTCGGCGGCATCCCTGGGCGAGAAGTCGGCCAGTGCCGCGGGGACTATGACCGCGTCATGGTCGATCGAGTCCACCATGTCCACCAGGTCGCTGACCTTGGCGAACCTCCTGGTGGGGATGTAGTCCGGCAGCATGACGCTGCTCCCTCCCATCCAGAGCTCGACATCGGCACCGCGTTCGAACGCACGCTTGGCCAGCTCGACCGCCATGGTACCGGACGAGCGGTTGGTGATTATCCTCATGGAGTCTATCGGCTCCTCGCTCCTGCCCCCGATGACCAGCAGGCGCTTCCCCTGCAGGTAGTTCCTGGAGAGCATCTTGAACACCCATGCGACGACCTCCTCGCGGGATGCGACCTTCGCCCTCTCGTTCTCGATGCGGGGCCCGATGAACATGACGCCCCAGGAGCTCAGCCTGGCGAGGTTCTCCTTGACCGCGGGATTCCTGAACATGGCATCGTGCATGGCCGGGGCTATGGCCACCGGGATCCCCGACCCTATCGCCACGGTGGCGAAGGACGTGACCGGCGTGTCGTCGATGCCGTTGGCGATCTTCGATACCGTGTTCGCGGTGGCCGGGTATATCAGAAGGAGGTCCGCGGAGCGGGCAGCCATCATCGTGATGTGCTCGGTCATCCCCGTGAGGTCCGTCACCGGCCTGTGACCGCAGGCGAATTCCAGGGAATCGGGCGTCACGAGCTTCTCGGCCTCCTTGCTCATCACCACCTGGACATCGGCCCCGTGACGGACTAGTTCGCGGATCGTGCCGAAGCACTCCACGGCCGCGATGCTCCCCGTGATCCCGAGGACCACAGTCTTCCCCCTGAGCTTGGTGCTCTTCTCGCAGTAGATCTCCTCCGATGGATGCATCTCAAACAACCTCCTGAATGATCGTCATGACGTCTCTGAAAACCTCGTCCGCGGAGCGGGAGGCGTCGACCACGCTGTACCCGAACTCCCTGGCAAGGTCCAGGTAGGCCGAGCGGACCTGCCGGAGGAACGCGATGTTCTCGAACTTGCTCTCCTCCAGGCCCCTGCCCTCGACCCGTCCCATGGACTCCTCTGGGTCCATGTCCAGAAGGATCACGGCATCGGGCTCGTCCGTGAAGGGCTCGCAGAGCCCCTTGAGCCATCCCAGGTCCGCGGAGTCCCCATCCAGCTTTGCGGACTGGTACGCCACGGTGGATGGATAGTACCTGTCGCAGACCACCACCCTTCCCTCAGAGACCTGCCTGCGGATCTCGGACGTGTGCTCGTAGCGGTCGGCGGTGAAAAGGAGAGATTCCGCCCGCTGGGAGACCTTCCCGGCATTCCCGGAACGTATGAAGGCGCCGATCCCGTCATGCGTTGGCTCCGCGGTCAGGATGACATCCAGACCCCTCGACCTCAGCTCGTCCGCGACGCGCGCACAGGCCGTCGATTTCCCGGAACCGTCTATTCCCTCTAGGACAATGAAGGCGCCCATCGTCCGATGGTATGAGGCGCGCATTTATATGATTTGTATCAAGGCGCCGGAGGAAGACGGGATTCCAACAGGGCCACGACGGAGTCCACGGACTCCACATCCTTGGAATAGGGCCTGCACAGGATGGACAGGTCCCTGCGGACCTGGTCGTCGTACGGGACGCACAGAGAGTCCAGGTCGTTCCTCAGGCTCTCCGCCAGGTTCCCGCCCCTGCGGTCCCAGTCCGTCATGATGACTGCAGGCCTCCCGGCCCTCCACAGGTGCTCCGCCGCCTTGAGCGGTCCGCCTCCGCTCTGGACGCAGTAGAACTCCGCATCTATGCCGACCCTGTGTAAGGCGTCCACATCCTTCAGCCCCTCCACCAGGATCACATGGTCCGCGGCCAGGGCCTGCAACCGGTCCAGGACGTCGCGTATCTCCCCAAGCCTCTCCTCATCGTCCATCCACGACCACCAGCTTCGCGAGTATGTCCTCCGGGTCCCCGGATATCCTGACGGTCTTCTGACGGGAGGTCATCCCGTTGGTGACCTCCGCCCTCATCCGGGTGAGGTCCGAGAAGTACTGGCACACCTCCTTGTTCGCCCTTCCGTCCAGAGGGGGCGCCGAGACGCGGAGGATGAGCCTCCTGCGCCACTCGTCGTAGCCGTCCGGCCCCGGACGGTTTGACCTCGGGGAGACGGAGATGTCCACGTCGACGTATCCGCTGCCTGACCTGCAGACGTCCGAGACCTTCATGTTCACCGTATTGCAGAGGGTAATCATCAATATGCCGAGGGAAGCCGTTATCTATCGTGCGCGTAATGGGCTCTCGATGAGTCCTGTCCTTGAACCCATGACGTACGACGAGCTGGGCGAGCAGTACAGGATAGAGATGAAGAACACGTCCCTGTCACAGCCCAGGCGCGACCTCTTCAGGGCCATGGCCAACCTTCTGATATCGCTCCGCCAGGAATACGACCGCCAGATGTCGATAGACCCGGACTCCATCATGGCCGAGGGCGCGGAACAGCGCAAGAAGAAGGCCGAACGGACCTGCAAGGACATCATCACGCTCCGCACGAAGAAGATCTGCAACATGGCGATCCTCGGAGCCAGGGGGGCGAACGTGGCGATCGAGAACCTCACCGACGAGGAACGCGAATACTACGACGGCATCCTGGAGCTCAGCAAACGCCACATGGTCGAGGTCGACAGGCTCAGGGGCAAGAAGGTCACGACCGGGACGCGCATCGACGAGCCGCCTCTCAGGGACCGTATCATCGAGCCGGTCCCCGCAAAGGTGGAGGAGCCGGTACAGGAACCGGCGATAGACCCGAACGACGAGTTCGGTCCCTTGGACGACGAGCCGTTCGATGAGGAGCCGTTCTACGACCCACAGGAGATGGTCCAGGAACCTGAGCCCGTGCCTGAGGCGGAACCTGTCCAAAACATAGAGCCGGAACCGGTCCGGGAGCCCGAGAACGGGAGCGGCACAGAGCCCGATGGGGGCATGGAGCCCATACTCATCAGGATCCTCGAGGACCTGCCGGCGTTCGCCGGACCCGACCGCGACTACAGCCTCTCGAAGGAGGACGTCGTGACGCTCCCCAAGGTGCTGGCGGACGTGCTCGTGAACACGGAGAAGGCGACGGTCATCAGGCCTACGCCCTGAGCGTCCTGGAATCCCCGGGGAACTCGAGACAGTCTATGAACATGCGCCTTATGCCGGTTATGTTCGCGACGGTCTCCCTCGCGATGTCGGGGAGGTTGTTTGTCTTGCTCAGATGGGCCAGGAAGATCTGACGTTTGTGTTCGGTCATGGTGTCGCGGATCGCGCGGCCGGTATCGACGTTGCACATGTGTCCGTGATCGCTTCCGATCAGACGCTTCAACGAGGGAGGGTACGGGCCCTCCGTGAGCATCCTGGTGTCGTAGTTGGCCTCGATGACCGCGATGTCCGCCTTCTTTAGGGCGGCCTCTATGGGGAACGTCAGCATCCCCGTGTCCGTGGCCAGCAGCGCGCTCATGTCGTCGACCTCCGTGAAGAACGCATTGGGCTGGACGGCATTGTGCATCGTCGGGAGCGGCGTTATGTGCATGTGGCCGATGTCGAAGCTCCCCGACGGGTCTATCGGGATGTACTCCACGTTCCCGAGGCTCAGCATGGAGAACGTGGGCTCGTTGCACATCACCGGGACCCCCAGCTTCCTGGCCGTGGCCCCTGCCCCCGACACGTGGTCGGAGTGCTCGTGCGTTATGAGGATCGCCTTGATGATCTCCCTGTCGACGCCCTCGCGGTCCATCTGTGCCAGTATCCTCTTGCAGCTGATGCCGGCATCGATCATCACGGCCTCGCCGTCACTCTCTATGACGGTACAGTTGCCATCGCTCCCGCTGGCGAGTACGTGTACCTCCAACATCAGACCTTTCTCTTGTAGAGAGCGAAGATGATGTCTCCTCTGGAGATGACTCCGACTACGACACCCTTCTCCACGACGGGAAGACGGTTGACCTTCATCTCGAACATGGCCTTCAGGACCTCCATGATGGAGGTGTCCGGAGTGGTCGTGAGGACGGTGCGGGTCATTATGTCGGAGACGGGAATGTTGGAGATCTCGTCCGTTATGGCCTTGAGCTTCTCGTCGGTCTCGCTGGAGGAGTCCATCGAATAGGTCAGCATGACCGCCTCGGAATTCTCCTTGTCCAGCTCGAACTGGTAGTTGAGAATGATATTGAGGATGTCATTCTCACTCAGAATTCCAAGAAGGTGGTTCCTGTTGTCAACCACGGGTGCACCGGAGACGTTGTCCAGGGCCAGTTTGATAACTGCCTTCTTCACGGTCTCGTCCGGCCTGAGGGTCACGATCTGCGTGGTCATCAGATCCCTTACTTTCATCTTGGACATCGGATGCGGTATCCAGGCCTCGGCATATATTCCTATGCCCGGAATCACAGATAGTGAACATATGTGATATATGGGATACTGGAATGGAACTCGAAGATCACGAGATTATGCAAAAGTTTAAATAATACCGTGATATGAGCAGATTTTGTAGTGGGCCTGTAGCTCAGCTAGGTAGAGCGTTCGACTCTTAATCGAACGGCCAAGGGTTCGAATCCCTTCAGGCCCGCCACTTACTCATCCAGATTTTCTGAAAAAATTCTATTGTTTCGACGTTTCGAGGCCTTTAGCGCCTCCGATATTGAGAAGTGCGCTCGAATCTAAGGGTAGGTTCGAACGCAAGTGGATTCATCACTGCTCCTCTATTGCCCCTTTGCCGGACCAGTATTTCTGCATATCGCGGGCCGCGTTGTGCTCGTCCTTGTCGCAGTAATCCTTCTGAGTCGTGGCGGTGGTCGCATGCCCCATGATCAGGGAAACATCATGCATGCTCTGCTCCTCGTCGATCGCCCTCTGACCGAAAGTGCGCCTGCACTTCCTGTAGTCGAACTTCATCTCGAGATCGTCCTCGACCATGCTCTTCAGCGTGCGGATCCTCCCGTCGAGATGTATCCGCCGTTGTGCTTGATCGGAGGAAAGAGGGCATCCTCGGACTTCCCGGCCCTCCCCAGACGGATCCTCCTGGCCTCTAGATACTTCTCGAAGGCCGCGGTACCGTCCGGATGGACGGGGACCCAACGGGCGTTGCCGTATGTTCCTTCCCCCTTGACATGCTCGGCGAGGATCTCGTAGCCGTGCTCCGTCTTGTTCACGTTGCGGAACGAGAGCATGCGGAGTTCCTTGGGTCTGAACCCTGTGCTTATGGACAGACAGACCAGCCCGTATGCCTCCATGAGCTCCCAGTTCCCGACATTAATCTTGGAGGCCCTGTCGAAAATCGCCTGGACCTTCTCTTCTTCCAGCGAAGCTCCGCGCTTCTTGTACCGCTTGGAATAATGCGCGGGATACTTGATCTTGAACTTGAGGACGGCGTCGTTGTCGAAGTACATCAGCATCTTGATCAGGATGCTGAGATCCTTGTTGACGGTGGATGCCTTGACAGTCTGACGCCTGTATCCGACAAACACGTCGATGTCCTGGGCGGTTATCTTCCGGGGATTGTCTGTGCTGACCTTTCCCTCGACCTTCAGCTGGTTGAAGATCGTGGCGATCTGCCTCAGACGCCTGCCGTTGGTAGAGATCGTCTCGGCAGACAGGTGGCCCACTTCAGTGGGCAGGTATTCGTTTATGCATTCTGTGAACGGATATCTTCCCATTTCTTACTCACACTCCGATAATACGGAAACCTTCGGCTTCTGATTCTCCTAGTCCTTGGATCCAGCACCCTTTGCTGCCAGAAGTTCGTCTTTGTGGAGCTCCAACCATAGGTTGTACTCCCACTCGTCCATGTAAACCATTTATCACGGCCTCCGTATTTTGTAATTATATCATCACATAAAATCTATTTAATGATATTTATTAGTAACATGAGAATTATAAAGTTAGAAGAATCTCACTAATTTGGATAGATATATGGGAATAATCACAAAAGACAATGGCAAAAAGAACGCGAGCCTCATGGTTAGGGTACCGGACGGTTTCGCTTTTGCCATCGACAACATGGTAGGAAACACCCATTCGTCCAGACCGGATTGCGTCATCGATGGGATCCGCAGATTCATCCACTTCATCTGCAACACGGAAGCGGAAATCATGCTCTACCTCCAGGAAAAGAGCGATGCAGACCGCGATGTCCGTCTCGAATTCTACAAAGAGTCTATCAGGTCCAGCACCGAACCGTACCGGAAAGCTGTAACAAGCGCCATATCGAAATCGAAGAAGGATGTGGATGTGCTACTCAGTCTCCCGAAGGGGCTGGCGGCTGAGATAGACCGTACCGTGGAACGTACCGGGTGCTTCAGGAACCATCAGGAATTCGTGAAGTGCTCAGTAGTTTATCTTCTGAGGGAGATCGGTGCCGAGAACACGAATGCTACGCTCACGGAAAACTATCTTCGGAGTAATCAATCGACATCTGAACTTAAAGAACAAATAGAAAAAATGAAAAAAGAGATGTCTGGAATCAGTTCAGCTACAGGGATCAAACATGAATAATTCAAACAGAATCGAATCTGATGATGAGGCCATACACTCATGGTACCGTTTTGTATTATCGTATCCACCTCATCTGGTTCGCCATTATATTAACGATTTTGGAATAGACAACACAAAATGTGTACTAGATCCATTTTGTGGAACTGGCACAACTAATGTCGAATGCATGAAAAACGGAATTCCATCTATTGGTATTGAAGCCAATATTATGACTTACTTTGCAAGTTCGGTAAAAACAAGCTCCATAGACAATTATCCGCAATTCTTGAAAGATGCCAGATCTATAGCAGAAAAGGCATCTGCAAGGATACACTCTGGTGAAATAAAGAATCTTGATGATGATGAATATAAATTGCTCATTCGTGGATCGATAGACAATAACATTCTAAGCGACTTATTGATACTAAAGAATACGATAGACCAAAGCAGTTCAAGATATTGCAATCATTATAATCTTGCACTGGCAAAATGTGCAGTGAATACATTCAGCAATCTAAAATTTAGCCCAGAGATTAGTGTAGTTAAAAATAAGCCGAAAAATGCAAACGTCACTGAAGTTTGGCTTGATGAAGTATTGACCATTGCTAAGGATTGGCAATCATTTAGATCTTTCTTTGATACACCGTGTACAATATATAAAGGAGATGCCAGGGACATTGAATCTATTAACATAACTCAGAAAATAGATGCCGTTATTACTTCACCGCCCTACCCTAATGAAAAAGACTACTCTAGAACTACAAGACTTGAAACAGTCATTCTTGGTTTTGTTCACAACAAACAAGAAATGCGTTCTATCAAACAACAACTACTTCGTTCGAACACAAAAAACATATACAAAGGTGATTCGGATAGCGATTATGTTCTTAAATATCCAGAAATTGTTGAAATCAGTCAGAAAATAGAAGCCCACAGAATAGAATTGAATAGAGACTCGGGCTTTGAGCGCCTATATTCAAAAGTCTTCCTCAATTATTTTGGAGGAATGGCTAGGCATCTCATTTCATTAAAGAGTATTCTTAACCCTGGTGCAAAATTAGCATACGTCGTTGGCGACCAAGGATCATATTACAAAATACCCATTCGGACAGCAGAATTGCTAGGAATAATAGCTGAAGACGTTGGATACAGAGTTGAGCGCATAGATACGTTCAGAACAAGATTTGCCACAGGAAGTGGAGAATATTTAAATGAAAACGTTCTCGTTCTAACATACGAAGGATAAGATGGTTAAAACTAACATTTACAAGAGAATCATCGAGCATATTTTCTTCAGTCACTATGAGGAAAATGTAGATTCTTTTCGCTTTGATAGAGAAGAAATAACAAATGCAGCAAATACACTGGATATAAATGTTCCAAAAAACATTGGCGATCTGGTTTCAGCATTTAAGAGTGGACGCCAAACACTACCCAATTCCATCCTATCCACAGCTCCAAAAGGAAAAAAATGGCTTATTAGAAATGTATCTACTGCCACATATCAATTCTTTTTATCAGAAGCTATCAACGTAGAACCAGATCCTTCATTGAAAATCATAAGCATATTTGATTCCACGCCAGACATTGTTCTTAATTATATTAAGAGTGACGAACAAGCATTGTTGGCCATTATCAGATACAATCGCCTAATCGATACATTTTTAGGAATGACGTGTCACACGTTGCAATCTCATTGGAGAACTCAAGTTACAGGCATCGGACAAATCGAAGTTGATGAAATTTATGTAGGTACCGATAGTGATGGCAATGGTTACATCATTCCAGTTCAAGCAAAACATGGAAAAGAAAAACTAGAATACGTCCAGCTGGAACAAGACATCAAATGTTGCAACCAATACTACCCCGATCTAATCTGCTCTCCGGTTGGGTGTCAATTCATAGATAATACAATAATAGCCATGTTCGAATTGAATATTGAAAACGGCCACATAGTAAAAAAGAAAGAAAAACACTACAGATTAACGCACAAGGGATCTCTGTACGTTGAAAATGATACAATTATCGAGAAGTGATTACCACTGATAGTGGTTTTAACTTAGGTTATCTGTATCAAGTCGGCATACGCCCTTCGCTCGCTGCGCTCGCTTCGGGACGTATGCTACCCATTCCCGTTGCCTTCGCTGCGCTCGGCACCGTGAATGGAGGCCTCGGCTGCGCTTCGCTCTGCCTCGACCTTCGTGCCGTCCACTCGCCGGCGCCCCCTGGCCGGAGGCCCTCGGGGGCCGTGCCGTCGCGTGGCCGTGCACGAGCTATCGGGATAACAACAACGTTGCTGCTACAATCGCCTGAAATGACGCCATAGTGGCGGTCTGAAACTGATTGGGCGAAACTCCCTGGTAGGGGGAGAAACGACCTTGCGTCTCATTCCGTTGATATCTTTGATGTAAGACGTGCAGGATGCTATGTCAGCTACCTTTCTCTTGTATGCCTCGCAGTGACTGCAAAAGAAACTGTAGGATAGTTCAGAGATGTCGGATAATGCTTGGAGAACAAACCCGGTTGAAGCCTGTACTAAATGCTGGATGGCCTGATGTGAATAACTGGCAAGATTGTGAAGAACAGCTGAAAGAACACTCCTAAACCTTGAGAGGATCATGTTGGTTCACCGCTTTGCAACCCCATCGCATCCCTGAATCTGGCGATTGCGAGCTGTTCGTTGTAAGCGCTGATGAGGTTGTATTCGAGATCGGTCACTGTTCTGACCCTCTTCCACTTGGTAGCTTCGGAGGGCTTCTCTTCAGGCAGCATGCCGATGCGATCTTTGAATCCCTTTCCGAAAGAAACGTCCCTCGTCCTGAAGCACTTGTTTCCGAGATGTGTGAAAAGCATAGTGCGTTTGTCTTTATCCTTCACTGAATTGATGTCGGGAACGCCTTTGATGGAGTTGGAACCGTCCTCGGAGACTATGCCCTCGAAATCGATGAAACCGTGCTTCCAGATCGGATTCAGATCTATGGCCGCATGATGATCCACTCTGGCGAGTTTTCTCATGAGAGATCCTTTGCCGATCCTGTTCAGAATCCTATGGTCGCATATCCTCCATGAGATGTTTCCACCCTTCCCGATGTGGCGTTCCACCATGACGGGTTCATCAAGGACGAAGATCAAATGAGGTGCAGGATACCCGGAGGACTGTGCCTCCTTGGATGTGAGCGTGCCGTGTTTCCCGAAGATCTTGCTGATGTTCGCATTGAGGCTGTTCATCACGTTGTATGTGTAATCCAAACCCTCGACGGGAGTCGAACGCAGTGCGGCCCATGCCTGTTCTGCAGTGAACCGGGACCTGTCGAAGTTCACAGTGCATAGCAGCAATCTCGTCCTCCTTCTGTTCCTGAACCCTTTGAGGGGTTCGTCGAAGACCTTGCCATCTAATGCGGTCTTGAGGGCATCCCTCTTCTTCGTCTTCCTCGTGGCATAGACCACGTTCCCCCTCTTGGCGGCCTGCGCATAGACCACATCTCCGGATTCGAGATTCAGGAACTTGTTGTAATCCGCAGACTCAATCCAATCCAGAAGTATGGCCTGCAGGTGAGGATCGCTTATCGACATCTCTCCGTTGACGAGCTTGGTTATGAGTTCCTCGGGCTCGTAAGGCCAACATCCGGACTCTCCCGCACGGCGTTCGATAGCAGGGGCATTCCTGATGATCTCCGACAGACTGACCCTCAAAGAGGGGCCATCTGGAGGGTCGGCTAATGCAGAGGTTTCGGACGCTTTTGGAACCGTCATCTAATAGGTTTTCGCCAGGGATTCGAAACGTCCTATTGGAGCTCAAAGGGGGCTCGATAGAATCATGGATTCAAAAGCTGGACAAGAATCGTAACGAATCCCTTCAGGCCCGCCATTTTCCCACTCGCACTCTCTGAGGCTGTGCCATCATGGATTCAGACACTGCCCCGCGAGGAATTCTCACACAAGGCAGGATGTTCGGTTACGACGAACGTATCATGGATTTTCTGACGACGCAGAGACGTCACAGGATGGATTTCGTCGCTCTCAGGTGATCCGCATCCAATGCCACGAGGCGATTGTCACCGCACCTCACTGAGGTGAATCCCTTGGCAAAGAGGCGCCTCCTGACCGCCTCTACCGTGTTCCCGTTGTTCAGCTCAGAATAATCCGCAGTGTCCCTGGGGCTGCCGGCATATTCGGCATAGTCCATGTCGAATCCCCCATAATAGCCTCCATAGAAACCGTCACGGAACGACGACAGCAGGAGGACCGACCTTATCAGCTCCAGACGACGCAGGCCGATCTCCCCCAGGCCATGCATCCTGGTCCCCGGCACATCGACCCTGCGGCCCGCGGAGCAATGTGAGCAGCCTGAGTCCCTCGCGGTGAGGAAACCGCGGAGGATGTCCTCCGAGGAATGTTCCGGGCCGATCGGCTCGACACACGTCACGGTCTCGATCCCCGCGGATATCAGCGCCTTGATCGTGTTGAAGCGGTCCATCGGATTGAGACGTGTATCGTCGCCCTCGTCGATCCTCAGCGAATGATAGGCCCTGCGGACCCCCGCCCGCTTCAGTTCCCTCGCCTCCTCGACGGTCACGTCCCCAGTATTGACACATACGGACACGTGCCCCGGGACGGTCTCCATGGCTGTGTCGACAGCCTCCATGAGGTCGGTCGGATCGAAATTGTGGATCGTCATGAGTGACACGGACTCCACATCGTCGTATGCCGTGACATGTTCCAGATAGTCGCGGAGAACCCTGGGCGGCATGACGTAGTCGTCCGCGTCCGTGGTGCTGGCGGCGAAGCTGCAGAACCCGCAGTCCGCGATGCAAGGCCCGGTCACGACTCCGATCTGGACCCCTATGCTGCAGGAGTTGCCGTTCCTCCCACGCACAGCATCGTCTGCCGTGGCGATTATGAGGTCCGATTCTACCGAGGTCTCGTCGTGACCGAGCATCTCGAGACACTCCGACCTGCTCAGGACGCCTGCTGAAAGGGCCTTCCTGCATAATTCCCCGGTACGTCCATCCATGACATGGATACCACACGAACATAGTATTTCTCGTTTACATCTCCGAATTAGACGCGCCGGGAACCCATATCTGCGCCCTCCCATCGGTTTCCGTACGGGAACCAAGAGTCCCATCGGGTTCTTGACGATACCAATACTCCTTAGGCATGCTACTTCCTGGGACCAACACGGTTCGAGAAAGATACAATGAGCACGAGAAGAGTGGAGAAGCTGAACGTGGGGGAGGTGACCGTCTTTGACCTTGACGGCATCAGGATCCACTCGTATGACACCAAAGACCCCTTGGACGATCAGGCCATCATAATAGAAAACATCGAGACGAGGGATGCATTCGCGATCGAGCATCCGGGGTTCGACGAATCGATAACGGAATTAACGGAGTACATCCGTATGAATGGCATCAGACTCGCGGCACAGCTTCTGGCATACCATGGCGGCGGGAACAGATTCATGCCGAATGTGGAGAAGATGATGACTCAGGGGGCACTGGACTTCACGAACATCGGGGCCGGAAGAGCCATGGTCAAAAAGTTCTCCGGGACGTTCGGAAAGACGTTCGATGGTGGACCCTGCACGACCGATACGATCATCGGAGGCGGACCGCTCGAGATCGCCGGCATCCGTGTGATCATCAATCCGGATCAAGAGGCATACGAGATCGAGATCCCTACGGCAAGGGCGGCATACGTCCACATGATCGGACACGACTGCCATTCCATAGTGGGGGGCCCTGACCACGCGGACATCATAATATCCAATCTACAAAGGTACCTCGACAGAGGGTATGAGCTGTTCCTCACCTCCCACTACAGACCGGAGACCAGAGAGGACGTCATGACGAAAATCGCATACATCTCGAGACTGAGGGACATTGCATCCGGATCGAGATCGTCAGATGAGTTCATAGGAACCATGATATCCGAGTTCCCCGACTACAGCGGAAAGAACTATCTGGAAATGACGGCCGATGCATTCTTCCCCCAGCAACCCCTACGGTGAACGATACAATGAGCGAGCTTCCCGAATGCCCGGTCGAACTTACGGTGAGCCTCGTAGGCGACAGGTGGAAGATCCTGATTCTCAGAGACCTGCGCCAACGCACCATGAGGTTCAGCGAACTGAGAGAATCGGTTCCAGGCATCTCCTCCAAGGTCCTGACAAACAGGCTGAGGGAGCTGGAGACAGATGGGCTGATATCCCGTCAGGCGTTCGCGGAGATCCCACCGCGTGTAGAACACAGCGTGACGGACCTGGGTCGTAGCTTTACCCCGATCTTCGAGACCATGTGCTCATGGGGCGAATGGTATCGGGAAAATCATGGGCGATCGGCCCGCATCGGACATCCCCGAGGGACACGCTCCCGAGGATGTCCGATCACACGACCCATGCCGTACTCGAAAACGATGACTGCATCTCCGACTTAATATCGTGGAGAATCATTCCAGATTCGCGATTTTTCTGTCATCCTGTAATGGCCTAACATCTGTCTCCCAGACCCCACCATTTATCTTCCGAACGCCCGTTGCTCAACCATGACACTGGGACTGGGTCTCGACACCGGCGGGACGAACACGGATGCCGTGATCATGGACCTGGAGACCGACAAGGTCCTCTCCAAGGCCAAATCCCCCACGACGAAGGAGGACCTGAGCATAGGGGTCCGTAAGGCACTGGAATCACTGGACCAGACGCTTCTGGGAGAGGTCTCCGTCGCATCCCTGTCCAGCACGCTGGCCACGAACTCCGTGGTCGAGGGGAAGGGCTGCAGGGTCGCGCTGATCTGCATCGGCCAGGAATGCGAGGTCTCCGTCCACGTGGACGCCCGCACGACCGTCGCGGGAGGCCACAACAACCACGGCGGGGAGGAGCATACCCTGGACGAGACGGCAGTCCGGGAGTTCCTCGGATCCGTCAGGGGGAAGGTCGACGCTGTCGCCGTGACCGGGGTGTTCGCCACCAGGAACCCGAGCCACGAGGACCGGGTGCGTGCGATCGTCAGGGAGGTCCTGGACATCCCCGCAGTCTGCGGCCACGACCTGTCGTCGAAGCTAGGGGTGGGGACCCGTGCATCCACATGCATCGTGAATGCCAAGCTCATCCCGATCATGGAGAGGCTCATCTCGTCCGTGAAGAGGGTGTTCTCGGACATGGGTCTGGATGTGCCCCTGACCATAGTCCGCGGGAACGGCTCCCTCATGAGCGAGTCCCTGGCCAAGGAGAAGCCCATAGAGACCGTGCTCTCCGGACCGTCCGCCAGCCTCATCGGGGCGATGACCCTGACCGGGAGGAGGGATGCGGTCGTGCTGGACATCGGAGGGACGACCACTGACATCGGCGTGCTCAGGAACGGCACCCCGAGACTCACATCCGATGGCATGAGGATAGGGGGTACGCTCACGCACATCAATGCCGCTCGCGTGGCCACCGCCGGGATAGGCGGTGACAGCCGCATACTCGTCAACGGCAGGAAGGTCGTACAGAGCTCGGTCCGCGCCATACCGCTGTGCGTGGCATCGATGAGATGGGACTCGGTCAAGAGGTCGCTCAACGATGCGATGGGGCTGTGCAACACGGACCTGCGCGAGAAGAGGGACCCCTTCACACAGGCCATGGGATGCGAGCTGTTCACCCCGATCTGCGACCCGGATAGCATCGAACACATGACCGACACCGACCGCATGTTCATGGACCTCCTGAGGGAGCGCCCGCTGACGGCCGACGAGGCCGCCGCAGAGCTGGGCACGTACACCTCATCGATCAACAGCGCCTGGCTGGAGAACAAGGACCTCGTACAGAGGATAGCGTTCACCCCCACGGACCTCCTGCACGTGCTGGGAAGGTTCTCGGACTACGACAGGGAGGCCTCCGTCCTCGGTGCGGAATATCTCGCCAAGAGGAGCGGGAAGACCCTCGACGAGTTCCTGAAGGACGCTGAGGACTGCATCAAGCAGAGGATCTGCACGGAGGTCATGAGGGACCTCATAGAGGAGGAGATGGGCAGCTGCGACCTCGGCTCCGCCGGGGAGAGGATGCTCGGAAAGGCTGTCCTGTCGAAGGATGGCCTAGACTTCAGATGCAGGATACACCTGAACAAGCCCATGATAGGCATCGGGGCCCCCGCAGGGGTACTGGTCAGGTGGGCCGGGGAGGCGCTGGACGCGGAGGTCCTGATACATCCGGACTCGGACGTAGGCAACGCGGTCGGGGCGATAACCGCGACACTGTCCGAATCCATCGTCACCACGATAAGGCCGGAGAACCTGGACGAAGACTCGTCCCCGTTCGAGATATTCACGTTCGACGGGAGGCACCTCGTGCAGAGCCTGGACGAGGCGCACAGGTTCGTCGAAGAGCACTGCGGGGAGCATCTCGCGGAGATGCTGAAGGCGGCGAACGCCCAGAACATACGCATCAGCACATCGGAGAAGACCAGCACCATGTGGAGCAGGGGGCGCGAGATACTGTCGGAGATCGAGGTCACCATGACCGCGACCGGACATTCCGGGCCCTTCGAGGGACGCGAGTGACATCCGTCCCTCCACCCGGGTCGTTTCAGCATCTCTGCGCGATGGAGACTGTCGCGAAGCACCCCATACCAGAACATGGGCTCGCATCATGGGATGGTGAATATCGAGAAGACCGCTCGGATCACGTATGTCCAAAACCTTTGAATCCGTGAAGAGCTGCACATACAAAACTTTTGAATCCGTGAAAATACATGGTTCTAAAATCTTTGAATTCGTGAATGTTTAAATACATACCATCTCTCTGTTCGAATTATGATGGAACTCCGGAGGAAAGCTTACGACGACCTGCTGGAATGGAAAGAAACAAGCAGGGGCACCAGTGCACTGCTGATAACAGGTGCAAGAAGAGTCGGTAAGAGCCATTTGGTGAAAAAATTCGGAAAAGAACAGTACAGATCATTCATCATGATTGACTTTTCCAATGTCAGTCCAGGCATAACAGATGCATTCATCAATGACATGAGGAACTTGGACATGTTCTTCGAAAAGCTGTCCATAGAGTTCGGTACACCTCTGTATGATCGCGAATCGCTCATAGTTTTCGATGAGGTACAACTTTTTCCCCTTGCAAGACAGCGCATAAAAACATTGGTCGAAGATGGAAGGTATGACTACATCGAGACAGGCTCCCTGATCTCCGTCAGAGCAAATGTCAAAGACATACTGATACCTTCAGAAGAAGAGGAATATGCGTTGAATCCATTGGACTTCGAGGAATTTCTGTGGGCCATGGGCGATGACTCGCTGTATGATTTCGCCAAGAAATGCTTCGATGACATGACCCCTATGGGAGAAATGCTTCACCGCCGCATGATGACACGTTTCAGGGAGTATGTTCTAGTGGGAGGTATGCCCAGGGTCGTTTCCCTGTACAAGGACACAGGCAGATTTCAATCCGCAGACAATGAGAAGAGAAAAATCCTCGAGCTGTACCGTAACGACATAGGGAAATTTGCCAATGGGTATGCTATGAAGGTCCGTGGCATTTTTGACCTCATACCTGGACAGCTGTCTAAAAAGGAGAAGACATTCAGACTTTCATCGCTAGGAAAGGATGCCCGCACCCGCGATTACGAAGATTCTTTCATGTGGCTCGCGGATTCCGGAGTCGTAAACATCTGCTTCAATTCCACAGACCCTCAAACAGGACTGACGATGAACCTGGACATCTCCACACAGAAATGCTACATGGCGGACACGGGACTTCTAACCACCATGGCATTTGCGGACAACAGGTTTACCGAGAATGAACTGTATCGTGCCATACTCAGTGACCGTCTGAACATTAACGAAGGGATGCTTATGGAGAATGTGGTATCTCAGATGCTCGTGTCGAACCGCCACAGGTTGTTCTTCTATCACAGATACGACCGTGATGACAGCAAAGGCAACATCGAGATAGATTTCCTGGTCGTAAGAAATGGGAAGATCTGTCCCATTGAAGTAAAATCATCGGATCATCTCTCTCACTCATCCCTGGATAAATTCCGGAACAAGTTTGGAAAGCGCCTCGGAGATTCATTCATCCTATATACGAAAGACATGAGAGAGGTGGATGGCATTCGGTGCCTGCCACTCTACATGGCGGCGTTCATCTAAAAAGTGAGGGGATCGATCTCCCGAACCTCGGATGCTGTTTGAAACGGATTCGATCGTCCAAAAACCCCAGGGCTCATGAGATGCGTGCTCCCTCAAGCCCTGGGCCTAAAAGATTTAACTCAGGGACAGTGCAGACCCCAATATAACGTGCGGGACTCCCCCGTCATCGACAATCCTGCATTCGACATTGTACACTCTGTTGACAAGCGCCTCCGTGATTACCTCCGAAGGAGGCCCATCCGCCAGTTCTATAACGGACACCGACATGTCCCCATGATCAAGATGGATTCTGTCTGGATGGAGAAGTACAGGCCGCAGAGCCTGGACGAGGTTATCGGCCAGCCTCAAGCTGTCGACAGACTGAGATCGTTCACGTCCGGCGACAGCCTCCCCCATCTCCTCCTCTCCGGTCCTCCCGGGTCCGGGAAGACGACATGCGCACTGATACTGGCACGCGAGGTCCTGGGAGGCATGACCGCAGGGAACTTCCTGGAGATCGATGCCTCGGACCTCACCAAATCCAGGCCGGTGGAGCAGAAGTCCGATGTCGACGAGGACGGGAACTCATCGTCCAAGACGGTCATCAGGAAGGATTCCAGCCCCCTGTGGAGGATCAGGGAGTTCGCCACGACATCGTCCATAGACGGCGTCAGGTTCAGGGTCGCGTTCATTGACGAGGTGGACTCCCTCTCCAAGGAGGTTCAGGAGGCTTTGAGGCGCACCATGGAGGTGTACTCCGGGAACTGCGCGTTCATCCTCGCCTGCAACCATCCGTCCATGATCATAGACCCCGTGAGGTCCAGGTGCAGCACCGTCACCTTCAATCCGATCCCCCGCGAGGTTCTGGCCAAGCGCGTCTCGGAGATCGCGGAGACGGAGGGCGTCCAGCTTTCCGAGGGGGTCCCGGACGGCATAGCCCGCGCATCCGAAGGGGACATGCGCGTGGCCCTAGGGATACTGCAGGCCTCGTCGGCATCAGGAAGGAAGGTGGACCTCGACACGGTGTTCAGACTGGTGGAGACCCCTGCCACGAACGCCACCCAGAAGATGATCGAGGAGGCCCTTTCCGGGAATGTCATGAAGGCCCGCGACACATTGGACACCATGATGATCGAGGGCGGGATGACCGGCCGCGAGGTGATATCTGGGATCCAGCAGCAGGCACTGGGCATAGGACTCGGGGATGCGGACATGGTGAGGCTGATGGACAAGATCGGCGAGACCGACTATCGCATCGCCCAATGCGGCTCGGGGATGCAGAGCGCCTCACTGGAACGCATCCAGATCGAGAGTCTGCTGGCATACCTGTCCATGGTCGGCAGGAAGCTCAAGAAGAACCGATCGGGACGATCGCACGAGGGCCTGGACGGCGAACATCAGAACGAACACCGCAGAAATCCCCCACATCATCGGACTGACCTCCCTCCCCCTTCCGGACACCAGCCTCATCAGACAGAACGTTATGAAGGCCAGTCCTATCCCGTAGCTGATGTTGTAGCAGAGCGCGGTGAACAGGCCCGCGAAGAATGCGGGGACCGCCTCGAAGAAGTCCTCCCAGTCGATGTTCCTGAACGAGGACATCATCAGTATCCCTACGGCCACCAGGACCGCGGAGTATGCCGCCACGGGGATCGCGCTTATCAACGGTGATGCGAACATCGTCGCCGCCAGGCACACCGCGACGACGACCGCAGTGAGACCCGTCCTGCCGCCCTCCGATATGCCGACCATCGACTCTATGACGGTCGTGGTGTTGGTGGTCCCGACGAACGCCCCGACGGACGTCGCAACCGAATCGGCCACCAGGGCACGGTCCATCCTGGTGTTGAACCCGCCCTCCCCCTCCGATGTCAGCTCCTCGTCGGTGAACAGCTTGCTCTTCCTACCGGTCCCGATGAAGGACCCCACCGTGTCGAAGGTGTCCACGAGACTGAACGAGATGATCGCCACCACGGCCATCGGGAGTCTGTCGGCATCAGTGAAGAGCGCGGGGATCCCCTCCCCGGAGAATATCGCACCGACGGAACCGGAAAGCTGCGAGAACGCATCGGATATGCTGACGGTATCGCCCATGTCGGTCAATCCCAACGGGATGCCGATCACGGATATCGCGATGATCACAATCAATGGCGCGCCGTTGACCCCTTTCCCCATCAGGATGAGCACCAGAGCCAATGCGAGGATGAAGAGTGCCACTGCCGGTTGTGCGAGGTTCGCCAGCTCCGGCACGCCGGCGCTCAGGTCGATCAGACCGACCTGCAGGATCCCGATGTACGCGACGAAGAGCCCTATCCCTCCGGATATGGCGTACTGCAGGCTCCGGGGAATGGACGCGATGATCTTCCTACGGACGTTCGTCAATGTTATCGCTATGTTCACCAGACCGCATATGAAGACTATGGCAAGACCCTCCTGCCAGGAGAATCCCATCGATCCGCAGACGGTCACCGTGAAGAAGGATGCCATCCCGAGGCCGGGGGCCAGAGCATACGGGACGTTAGCGTAGAGGGCCATCACCAGGGTCCCGACGATGGACGATATCGCGGATGCCAGGAAGACCGCGCCCCATTCCATCCCGGCATCGCCCAGTATCCCCGGCACGGTGATGAGGATGTACGCCATGGACAGGAATGTCGTCAATCCCGCCACGGCCTCCTTCATGGGGGTGGTCCCATGTTCCTTCAGCCCGAATATGTCACGCATCCGAAGACTGGACGGTCATGTACGTATTTGAAGGGTCAGTGCCCGTGACGGACAGACAACAACCATAAATCGACCGATGGTTTCCCTGGCACAATGACACAGGTCATCCTTCACACCAACATGGGGGACATCACCCTCAAGATGAACGAGGACATGCCCATCACCACCGGCAACTTCGTGAAGCTCGCGAAAGAGGGCTTCTACGACGGCGTCATCTTCCACAGGGTCATCGACGGGTTCATGATCCAGGGCGGAGACCCCGACGGAACCGGAATGGGCGGACCCGGATACACCATCCAGGACGAGTTCGGAAAGGGCCACTCCAACAGGAGGGGGACCATCTCCATGGCCAACACCGGCAGGCCCAACTCCGGAGGTAGCCAGTTCTTCATCAACACCGTCGACAACACGTACCTCGACAAGGAGGACCCCCGCACACCCTACGCGCACCCCGTCTTCGGAGAGGTCGTCTCCGGGATGGACGTCGTCGACAAGATCGGACGCGTCGAGACAGACCGCAACGACAAGCCTCTCAGCGATGTCGTTATCGAGAAGGCCGAGGTCGTCGAGTGAGACCCGTGCCGGGAACCCGGCACGAAACCATTTCCATTCCCATCGGAACGAAGATTATTTTTTTCTGACCATCGATTCCCGACCGGAGTCAACCCATGTCGAAGCACGTGATGGAATGCCTTGGATTGAGCAGAGTGACCATCGTGGATGGAAAGGTCGTCGAGGTCACCGAGCCCCGCGTCAAGCATTGCCCGCTTTTCGCGGAGAAACGCGGGATAGAGGAACTCAACTGTGAATCCATAAGGAAGAACATCGAGTACCGCATAGAGCACTTCGGCATGTGCAACGAGGATAGGGAGACCGAGATGGCCAATTTCCTCTCGTTCGGGATCTCCGAGATACTCAGCTTCGCTCTGATGAACGGGAAGATCGACGCGGCCGTCATAGCCGCGGACGGGTGCGGAACCGCGGTGTTCACGGACCCGAAGCTCGTCCAGGGGATGGGTGGCCGCATATCAGGGATCTGTGAGACAGAACCGATACCCAAGGTCGTCGAGGCGATCGGACCGGAGAACATGCTCGACCCGGAGACCGCGAGGATCGACATGGTCGCCGGTGTGGACAAGGCGTTCTCGATGGGATTCGGAAAGGTCGCTGTCACCACGCCGTTCGTCCGCGATGCCGTCAGTATGCGCCAGAAGTACGGGGACAGGTTGATCCTCGTCGGAGTCCACACCACCGGTATGTCGGAAGAGGACGCGAGACTCGCATTCGACACGTTCGATGTCATAACATCCTGCGCATCCAAGTATCTCCGTGTGGAGGCGTCCAACAGGCCCGATACCCTCATAGCAGGCCGCAAGGTCCCCGTCTACGGGACCAGCGCCGCAGGAAAGGAACTCGTGCAGGACAAGCTGGATGAACTCGGGAAGAAGGCGTGGGACCCCAGCCAGGGATCTCAGGAGCCTCCGTCCCCGCTGATCTGATCAGTACGACTCTATGGTCAGATGGGTCCCCGATCTCAGATAGATCAGCGGGACCTTCTCCCTTCTGAGGCGCCTGCGGAGCTCCTTGTCATTGGTCAGGACATAGGCGTTCTCCCTCTTCGCCAGCTCCACCACGGCGCTGTCCCCGGTGGCCTCGGTCGGGATTATCTCGTATTTGCGGGCCAGAGCCAGCGCGGCACCGGAGAACTTGTGGTCCAAATGCTTCAACTCCCCCACCAGCGGTCCGGGGACGACGATCCTGGCCTCGCCGAGCAGGTCCTGCAGGGCGAGGTCCAGATTGATCCTGATCTCAAAAGGCATCAGTAAGGCGTTTGTGTCGAGCACGACCGTCTGCATGACGATCACTGCTCGACGATACCGTATCCGATGAGCCTCCACTTGTTGGAGATGCGCCTGGAGATGGCGACCCTCTGCCCGGGCAGGATGCATACGGGGATCTTGAGGGTGACCTCGGCGGAACCTGCCCTGGCGCTCTTGACGACGCCGACGGTGGTTGCCGTTCCCACGCTCAGCATGAGGGGCTCGTTGCTCTTGATCTCGTCGACATTGAGCTCTGCCGACGAACCGACCACACGGTCCAGCAGGACGGTCTTCATCTCGAAGTCATGGACCACGGGAGGTAGCTCTCCGGGGCGTCCGATGACCCTTCCGGTAAGGCCGTCCGACTTCGTTATGGCCGCATCCAGTCCGGTCCCGATGGCGATAAGCCCCCCGGGGACGACCTTCTTGACGGACTTGCCCCCTGCTTCGAGGGATGTGACCGTCGCGCGGATATTCTCGTAGACCGTCTTCCCTGCGACCTCGGTCTTCCTTCCGGGAGCGATCTCGATCTCGTCCCCTACCTTCAGGGTACCCTGCATGAGGCTGCCCCCGAGGACTCCGCCCCTCAGCTCCTCCGGCTTCGCACCGGGGGAGTTGATGTCGAAGGAACGTGCGACGTGCATGAGCGGGGTCGCATCGGGATCCCTTACGATCTTGGAGATGATGTGCTCCTCGATGGCCTCGATGAGCATGTCGATGTTGACGCCGCGGTTGGCAGAGATCGGGATGATCGGTGCATCCTCCGCGACTGTCCCCTTGACGAACTCCTTGATCTGCTTGTAGTTCTCGATCGCCTGTTCCCTGGTGACGATATCGATCTTGTTCTGGACGATGATGACCTTGTCGATGCCGATGATCGACAGCGCCATCAGATGCTCCTTGGTCTGGGGCTGGGGACACTTCTCGTTGGCCGCGACCAGCAGCAGGGCCCCGTCCATCAGGGCGGCTCCGGACAGCATGGTGGCCATGAGAGTCTCGTGGCCCGGTGCGTCCACGAACGACACCGCCCTGTGGAACTCGGCATCCGCGCCACAGTTCTTGCACTTCTTGGTGGTGCCGTAACAAGCTGCGCCCTGACACTCGGGGCACTTGTAGAACGCGACGTCAGCATACCCGAGACGGATGGAGATCCCTCTCTTCAACTCCTCCGAGTGACGGTCTGTCCACTCGCCGGAGAGAGCCTTTGTGAGGGTCGTCTTCCCGTGGTCGACGTGCCCGATCATCCCGATGTTGATCTCGGGCTGCTTTGGAACTTTCATCAGTTCTCCGCGGGAGCCTCTCCCTCGGGTGCGGGGTTGAGGATCTCCTCTATGGTCTTGGGTCCGTACTCGGTTACCTTCATGTTGATCTGGACGATTGCGTCGGAGATCGTGGCACCACGAACGGCGACCCTCCTCCTCTCACCGTGGTAGATCTCGTGGAATCCGAGACCGTCGGACAGAAGGAGCTTGACCCTCTTGTTTCCGGGAAGGTCCCCCCTCATGGGAGTTCCGTTCCTGTCGGATCCGCCAGTGATCTTGAGCTTGTATTCGGGAAGGCCAACGAACACTCCGTCGACGACCTCTCCGATGCTTACGCCAATCAGAGAGTTCGCGTGGTGACCGGTGACCGCGACATTGTAAGACTTTCCAGTCTTAACATCGTTCACTATGACTTTGAAGTCTGCCATTTGAACACCTGTAGGGGTCGGCTATCAGGGGCGCATTAATAAAGGTATTGCTTTTAAAGCACGACGCCGGGCCCGGGACTCAGTTGAAGAACATGAACATGCGGGACACCGCGATCTTCAGCATGTCCGTGAAGCTGCGACGGCTGTACTCCTCGGGCAGGCACTCGGTGGCATCCTCCAGCTCGGACAGGAACTCGCGCTCGGCATCCCCTGCCGCATCCTCCGAGAACACGACGACGTTCTCCCCGTAGTCCGCCCTCATGGAGCGGGAATTGAATATCCCCGATCCCACGGCGCAGACCTTTCCGTCCGCCACCGCCAGGCACTTGACCAATGCCTTGGGGGCGAAGTACACCCGGACACCTGACATCATCAGGGGATTGGATGCCGCGAGGGAGTTCCATGCCTGATACCAATGCCTGCACTTGGCGGGGATGAGTATCCTGACATCCGTGCCGGCTATGGCCGCCTGCTTCACCGCGTTGTACATGTCGTCCGTCGGGACGAGATAGGGGAACGTGACGTACAGCCTCTGCCTCGCGCCGGAGATCAACTCCGAGTAGCCGTGCAACATGGGAAGACCGGGAGAGTCCGGCCCGGACGATACGCACTGGACCCCGCATCCGCCTTTGGGCCCTCCGTCATAGTCGACGATGTCGCAGACCTCTCCGGAGGCGTGCTCCCAGTCCGCGATGAACCTGCGGTCCAGACGGGCGGCCGCGGGACCCTTGATCTCGATCCCCGCCCCCAGCCCGGTCAATGCGTGGTCGCCGTCGACCACTAGGATCTCCCTGAGACAGCGGTTCGCGGTCTTGATCATGAACAGCGAGTTCAACCCGCTGTGGAACGTCGCATGCCTCACCCCTGCGGACCTCAGGGCGTGCAGCCCAGGGGTCCTTCCGAACCCGACGACGGATGTGATCAACCTGACCTCCAGGCCGTCCCGTGCCTTCCTCTCCAGGGCCTGCACGAGTGCCTTGTCGCGGGGCAGGCCGAATATCTCCAGGTGTATGGTCCTCTCGGCCGTCTCGATGATGCTCAGGAAGTCGCGTCCGTCCGCACCCATGTCCCAATGGAGCCTCACATCGTTGCCTGACGTGTATATGTCGGCACCGGACTCCGATAGGATGCGGGACAGGCGGGTGTCGCCATCGGGGGTGTCCGACTGCACACCGGCCATGTACTTGCGGTCGGATGCGTGCTTCCTGCTCCCGTCCGACCGCATGAACAGGGTGCATCCGAACATGAGGTACAGTATGAACCCCGCGAACGGCAGGATGAACACTATGGCCACCCAGAACACGAAGGTCCTGGGATCGAACCTCTCCCTGAACAGGAGTATGTACAGCGCCGCCAGGTCCACTGCCAATAGCGGCAGCCAGACCGGCAGCACTGCGAAGATGTACGTGAAGAAGGGGACTGTGAGATATGTCAAGGGTCGCCCCCGTCACATTCCCCAGAAAGGCTCTTCCTTCCTCTTGATGGCCACGGTCTCCTCCATGGTCATCTTCTCGTCGGCTGTCAGTTCGAGGCCCTGGAGCTGCTTGTATCCGGATTCGATGAGGTCCACATACACGACGTTCTCCTCGTCGATCTGCCTCCCGACGGTCACACCCTCTATGGCGACCGCGACCTCGTCGCCCTGCTTGGCCTCCTTCTGGACGTCCTCGCCGATGCGTATGCTCTTGATCCTCCCCATGTCGCGTCCGTCAGGACCTATGAGGTTCTCCCCGGGGCGTATCCTGCCGGCAAGCACCCTGACACCGACGATGGCGGGCTTGCTGGCGCGGAAGATGCAGTTGGGAAGCACGACGAACTTGGCAGGGAACGAGAACACCGCCCTCTTGTCGGAGTCGGTCTGCTTCTTGCTCTCCTCCACCCACTCGATGTAGTCGTCGATGAGCTGGTACACGATCTGGTTGCTGAAGACCTTCAGGTCCTCGTGGTTGGCGAGCTCGGCCTCGGCATCCTTGGACAGGGCGGAGTTGAACCCCAGGATGACACAGTTCTTCTTGTCCGCGTACGCGGTCTCGACTATGTCCCTGCGCGTGATCTCCCCGATACCGTACTTCCTGATGGGGATGTTGTGCGCCTTAGCCTCGTACGCGAGCGCCTCCAGCGACCCGATGGCGTCCGCCTTTATCGTGACGCCGTTCTCCTGGGTCTCGATCTTGATGCTGGTCTCCTCGGCGAGAGCCTTTATGGCAGGGTCGTTCGGACCCTTCACCACGATGATGGGAGCACCTGCGATGACTCCCTCGCAGTTCTGAGTGGAAATCTTGACCCCTGCGGCGGCATGGAGCTCCTTGACGGAGTCGAAGCGGTCCCTGGGATCGCGGATCTCATCGAGAGGCTTCGGCTTCAGGATGGCCTTGATCTTCGTGACGACGGGTGCGCCGCGCGTCCCCATCGCGATGGTGTCCCCCTTCCTCAGTGTACCGGAGTAGAGGATCATGTCCAGGGTCTTTCCTAGTCCGCGCTCCTCCTTGATCTCCAGGATGGTCCCCTTCCCCGGTCCCTCCCCTTTCTCGAGCTGGGTCTCCAGGAAGCGCTGGGCCAGACCGATGAGGACTAGCAGGAGGTCCTGTATCCCCTCCCCGGCCTTCGCGCTGATGGGCACCAGTGCCACGGCCTTGGTGAAGTCGTCTATCCTGTCGTATCTGTCGGACGAGATGCCTTCCTGAGCGAGCTGCGCGATGACATTGTACATCTTCTCGTCGAAGACCGCGTGCGTGTGGTCCTGCTGTTGCCTCTCCGATAGGATGAAGGGCCTTCCCTCCTCCGAGATCCACCCCTCGATGGTGTCGATCTTGTTGAGGGCGATGACGAAGGGGGTCTTGTACTGTCTCAGGATGCGTATCGACTCGATCGTCTGGGGCATCAGGCCCTCCCTCACATCGATGACTAGGACCGCGAGATCGGCAAGGGACCCTCCCCTGGCACGGAGGGTCACGAAGGACTGGTGCCCGGGGGTGTCGATGAACAGGAGTCCCGGGACATCGAATTTCTTCCCTCCGATGATCGAACCGCACATCTTGTAGATGTGGTCGATGGGGACCTCGGTGGCGCCGATATGCTGGGTGATGGCGCCGGCCTCCCTTGCCTGGACCGAGGTGCCTCTGATGCGGTCAAGAAGCTTGGTCTTGCCGTGGTCGACATGACCCAGAACGCTGACAACGGGTTGCCTTATGGCCATAATTAAACACCTCAGTAATAGGATAAGTGGTTTTGGTAAGGAGTTTCGCGATCGTATCACTCGTAGATCCACTTGTCCGAGGTTCTCTCGTAGGAGATGAGCTCCTCGGGCTTGAAGAAGATGGAGATCTCCCTCTTGGCGGACTCGACGGAATCGGAACCGTGGATGATGTTCATGCCGGTGACCATGGCGTAGTCTCCGCGTATGGTCCCAGGTGCGGACTCGGCAGGGTTGGTCTTCCCCATCATTCCCCTGCAGATCGTCACGGCGTTCTCTCCCTCGAGGACCATCGCGAGGACGGGCCCGGAGGTGATGTAGGAGATCAGCGAGGGGAAGAAGGGCTTGCCCTTGTGCTCCCCGTAGTGGTTCTCCGCAGTCTCCTTGGAGATGGTCATCAGCTTCATGCCGACGATCTTCAGCCCCTTCTTCTCGAAGCGGGAGACGATCTCGCCGCAGAGTCCGCGCTGGACTCCGTCGGGCTTGACCATGAGGTAGGTCTGCTCCATCGGGATCACTCCGCGTTATCGGAGGCCTCGGACTTCTCCAGGGCCTTGAGCTTGGTCGCCTTCTCGATCTGTGCCTTCTCGGTCCACAGGGTGGTCCTGGCGACCCTCTTCAGCTCGATCATGTTCTTGTAGCACTTGTTGGACTCGAAGAACAGGATGGTCCCGTCCTTCTTGACGTACATCTTGCCGGTACCGGGTTCGATGGATGCCCCGCAGAAGGAGCATTTCCTGGAAGTGTCGACCATTCGAATCACCTCATTCCCAGTTTCCTGGCTTCTCTGGATGTCTCCCTCAGCATGAGGATGTCTCCCATCCTGACGGGTCCCATGATGTTCCTGGTGATGATCCTGCCCTTGTCGCGTCCATCGAGGACACGGACCTTGACCTGGGTTGCCTCCCCGGTCATTCCGGTCCTGCCGATGACCTCGACGACCTCGGCGGGTATGCTGTCGGTGTCTACCATTCCAGTTCACCTTCAGCCTTTCAGGTTCTTGACTGCCTGGGCGATCTCGTCGCAGAGGGCCTTTCCCTTTCCGACATCCATGATTGCGATGGAAGCGGTGGGCTTGTCGAGGCCGATAGCGGTACCGAGCTCGGTCTTGCTGGGAACGTAGACGTAGGGGACGTTCCTCTCGTCGCACAGTGCGGGCATGTGGGCGAGGATCTCGGGAGGCTCGACGTCTGCGGCCATGATGACGATGGCGGCGTTGCCGCGCTCGACGACCTTGGTGACCTCGTTGGTTCCCTTCTTGATCTTGCCGCCATCCCTTGCCATCTCGGCGAGGGAGTAGGCTTTGTCAGAAATCTCCTTGGGAGTCTCGAATTTCACGTATACGGACATTTCAATTACCTCTTTCCGGCGCTCAAGCGCGCCTTCATCATTCATCGGCTCTGAGAGCAGGCCCGACCTATCTGATGCTCTTATTTAATGGTTAGGCGAGGACGGCGTCGGACCCCTGTCCGTCCGCATCCCCGTCACCGACAGAGAACATCCTGCGGAGGACGACCGCCAACATGTACACCGTCAGGATGTTCCTGACCAACAGGATCGCCATCCCCAGGGAATTGATGGCGTCCCCGCCTCCCAGGTACCCTATGTTGTATGCGAAGTTCAGCTGCGTGAGGAGGATGATGGCGACGGTCAGCATGAACACCCTCCTCCCGAACCCGTCGTTGCAGACCAGCATGACCAGCAGCACCGGGCCGATAAGCCAGATGACGTACTGCGAGGAGAACACCTTGTTGACCACCAGGAACACCAGCATGCATGCCAGCATCGCGAGTGCGGCCAGCCTCGATCCCTGTCCGGGATGACGCTTCAGAAGGTACGCGGAGAGGACCCATACCGCGATGAGCCCGATGACCGTGCACGTCAGCAGGACCTCCGACACCGCGTCCGGGATCGCCCCGCGGAGGTTGTCCGACCAGAAGCTCTCGGCGGATGCCTCCTGGATCCACATGTCTGACACCCCGAACAGGGAGAAGAAGTAGATCACGGAGGCCGCCACCGACTCGATCTGGAGGGGCCTGCCCGAATTGTAGGACAGGAAGTTGGTTATTATCTCGGGATTTATGACCCAGCATACGGCCACCGCCACCAGCCCGACCGTCACGAACGACGCGGCTCCGACGGCCATCTCGCGCATCCTGCCCTGATTCATCATCAGGAGGACATATACCGGGAACAGGATCGCCGGGTACAGCTTGACCAGGACGCCGACGGCCAGCAGGACGAACGCCCAGTTGTACCTCCTCTCGGCGAACATCAGGACGGATGCGAGCGTGATCACCATGACGAATATGTCGAACCGGTCCAGGACGAACTCGATCATCAGGACCACGAGTATGGAGTAGGCCATCATCGCCTTGATGCGGTCATACCCCAGGACGCGGGCCAGCCTGGACACGAGCAGTAGGCCTATGACGACGAATACGAACACCTCCGCCACATACGCGGTCTCGTAGCTCCAGGGCGTGTTCCCGAAGAACCTGGGTATGGCTATGAAGACTATCGCCAGGGGAGGATACTCCATCACGGGGAACTCCCCGTTGAACAGCGGTTCCGCGTTCTTCCAGAACCTGTCGCGGATGACCTCCGTCTCGATGCCCGCGAAGTACACGACGAGCAGGTACACTATGCAGGCGACCAGGAACAGCGCCGCCATGACGGTGGTGGCGCGACGGACATCGTCCCCCCATAGGATGCGCTTGATGTCAGACATCTGAATCTTCCGATCCGGAGACCTCGAACGCATCCCTTCCGAACCTCAGACTGGAGAATATGTCCCAGGGCGTGTGCTTTCCGAGATACCAGTATGTCAGGACGGCCACGATGATCACGCCCAGAAGGTCCGCGGTCAGGTCGCCCATCGTGTCACGGGCGCTGTAGACCATGTAGGAGCCTCCGCCGGCGAAATCGACGAACCCCTCGATCATCTCCCATATGCCTCCGAAGCTCAGGGAGACCAGCACCAGCATAGCGACCATCCCCGTCCTGCGGCCGAAAGTCACATGCTTGGGCGAGCTGCATTCGATCACGCACAGTGCGATGAAGACGATCATCGTGACGATGGTGGACGAGATCACATGGCCCATGTCCCCCCACCAGCTCAGGTTGAGGTAGAACCCGAGGTTCAGCGATATCACGTAGAAGTACATGTTCCCGTAGACGGCCAGGAGGAACATCCTGGGCATCGACACCAGCCGGGCGAGCCTGAGCACCGGCAGGAGCATCGAGACGAGCGCCCATGCGATGCAGGTCGCGATCAGATAGATGGGGTCGTGCCCCGCCTCTATCCCAGGCGCGATCCCCAGTATGGGGAAGATGGCTATGACCATGAACGACAGGGGACACAGGACCAGCATCGCCCATGCGGTCCTGACCTCCCTCGCATTCTGCTCGGGGGTCATCATTCCAGCACCTCCATGCCGTGCTCCGTGATGATGAGTCCCTTCTTCCTGAGGTCATGGGACAGGTACCACGCGTAGAGGATCATGACCAGGCAGGTCATCAGGAAATGGTGCAGGATGTACCCGTTGTCGGTCATCCAGTTGTCCGCACCTTCGAAGACGTACTCGAGTACGAACCCTGGCACTTCCATGCCCATGCCTATGAACGGACTGAGACCGAGGACTATCGCCCAGTTGTAGGACGCACCCGTGACCGATGCTATGATGACGAACATGGACATCGTCAGGGGCATCATCGGGACGCTGTGGACCAGTCCGATGAGCACGAACCAGAACGTGCTCGGCTCACCTGCCTCGTTGGAGAAGCCCTCCGGGGACAGGATCGTCACCGAGAGGAACGTGCACACCAGGGACGCTGCCGCGGCGATCATGATGAAGACGTTCATCCTGGCCGAACAGCGCTTCGATGCGACGATTCCGAAGACAAGAGCGAAGAACGATATCACCGCCATGATGCCCTCGTAGTTGCACCAAGCGACGACCAACGACGCTACCGCTAGGATAGCACTTGCCGTCGCTACTAGTCTTCCGGAATTCATTGTAGGGGGACGAAACGCATTCTGATTATAATCCTATTCACTACGCGACCGTAATGCGGCGAAACAACCCGTTGCGAACGAACCCCTTATTTACTTAAGGGGATTTGCGAGACTCATGATAAGGTTCGGCCCCGCCGGCATACCGCTGTCCTGCAAAGGACGCACCCTAAAAGACGGTATCGAGGATGTGCACAACCTCAGCCTCAGCGCTCTGGAGATACAGATGGTTCGTGCGGGAGCATATCCGCGTCCTCCCGAAGACGAGGAGGTCGGCCTCACGATCAATGACATCACGGAGGACTTCGTCGTCGAGATCCTGAGGGACGGGGACCCTATCAGCGACCCGGACGAGCCCATCGACGAGGACGACGACCTCCTGTACATGCCGTCCCCCGTGGCCAACACGTTCGGGAGCCTGAGCGGCATCGGGCACATGGCGAAGAGGATGGACGTTAAACTGTCCATCCATACGCCCTATTACATGGACATCGGAGGGGACGACGAGGTCCTCACCTACTCCTGCATGGACAACATAAGGCACGCGGGGCTCATCCTGGATGCGCTGGACGGGGACATCGTCGTCACCAGCCTCGGCATATACGACGAGAACAAGCCCTCGGAGGAGATCGAGGAGAACATATACCAGAACATCGGCGCCATCGTCGACTGGTGGAAGGGAAACGGACTGAAGCCCAGGCTCGGGATAGAGATTACCGGCCAGCAGGATGTGTTCGGGTCCCTGGAGCAGGTGCTCAACCTCTGCAGCGACATAGATGGACTCACACCGGTCATCAACTTCTCCCACTACCACTCCCGCACGAACGGGACCCTTCTGGACCCGGACGACTTCATAGATCTCATCGAGAACGTCGCACCGTACTGCGACGGTCCCCTTCACACGGCCTTCGCCGGAGTCGAGTACTACGAGAACAACGAGAAGAGGCTCACACCGATCAAGAAGGGCGACCTGAAGTTCGAGCCCCTCGCAGAGGCGCTCATGGAGATGAGGCCCGACTGCACGATAATCTCCACATCGCCGCTGCTCGAACACGATGCGATGTACATGAGGATCATCCAGGAGAGGATCCTTGCGAAGAAGGCCGCTAAGGACCTCAAGGAGAAGAAGAAGTCGGAAGCCGCGGCAGCCGCCGGTGAGTGACTTGACACAACCCGACGGCCTTCTCGAGAACATAAGACTGGCCGTCGGATCCGTCGACCCTGATTCCAAGGAATCGCTGATCGCGAGCATCCTCGAGAAACGTAAGGTCTTCATCTACGGGTCCGGCAGGTCCGGACTGGTGGGACAGCTGTTCGCCGTGCGTCTGGTCCAACTCGGCCTGGACGTCCATTTCGTCGGCGAGATGACGACCCCCATAATCGGGAAGGAGGACCTCACGATCCTGATATCTTTCACCGGCAAGACCTCGTCCGTCGTTCAGACCGCCGAGATAGCCAGACACATCGGGTCGGAGACCGTGTGCATCACCGGGACCGCCTCCAGCCCGCTCACCGGGACGTCGGACGTCTCACTGATCATGGAAGTGCCGGAGAGCGAGGAGATCCGCAAGACGGCCCCCCTGGGGACGATATTCGAGGATTCCGCGTTGATACTGTTCGATATCATCGTCGCGGAGATCATGGAACGCAAAGGGATCAGCGAACAGGACATGCGCTATCGTCATGCCATATGGGTCTGATCACTCCGACATCAAGGCGGAAGCAAACGTCGCATCGCCGCCCTTCACGGAATATATCGCGAGCTCCGAGATCTCTGGATCGATAACGATCAGGACTCCCGACTCGGAATGCCTCTTGAATTCGTCGATCATCTCCTTGGTCGCTTCCGTCCCCTCCGATGGAAAGAACATGCCGACCTGATTGGTGCCGGCGCCTGTGACCACGCAGAACCGTCCCTTGTCATCGGCCTCAATGCTGCCGGTCAGACCGCCGGACATGCAGGACCTCTCGACCGCATCGAATATAGATGCCATGGCATGCGGACCGAACACGACGTCTGCCGTAGTACCCATCCTCCCGATCATTTGAAGAACTCCGGGACGCCCCCACACACAGGCCGTATTTCATGTCATCGGCGGAACGGGTCTGGAAGGACCTCCACCACATCATTGTCCAATATGCAGTCGTCCACATCCACATCCGGACTCAGAAGGGAGTACCCGTCCCTCAGCACCAGCCCGCTCTCACACCCCCACACGTCTATGGCCGCGGACATGACCTCCTCCACCTTGTCCCCCTGCAACGCATCGAACCTCATCCTTGCGTTGGTGGACCTGTTCAGCAATGTGAATCTTACCATGATACCACCCTGCATACAGCAGCGACGATTGGATTCGTACGCCGGGTTTAAGAACACATCAGTTACGGTTTATCTATTAGCGAAGTTATATCGTGCCCCATGGTTGCCGGTCTTAGACTTCCCGAACACTCCCATTGCAGATTCTGCGGGGATCCCATCCCCTTCGGCGAGGAGTATTGCGACAAGGAATGCAGATCGGGGGAGACGAAACGCGAGAGGGATGAGAAGCGCAAGGAATACCGCTTCTGGGGCTCTGCGGTCATTGTATGCGCCATCGTGGTCACGGTCGGCGTGATCATGAAGCTCGCATGATCGGACGTCCGGGCACCTCATTCTTTTGGAGACGGACGCGACATCGTGGACGCGGACTATGTCCGCACCGGACCCGGAGGCCACCAATGCCGCCTCGACAGAGGCTTCGTCCCGGCCCATACCGGGGAACTTGGTGGCCAGGAACCTCTTCCGGGATGATCCCGAGAGTACCGGGTACCCGTCCGAGAAGAACGAACTGTTCTCGAGTATCTCGAGATTCTGATCGGGATCCTTACCGAAACCGATGCCGGGGTCCATGACCAGATGGTCCGCACGGATCCCGGCATCGAGTGCGACCTCCGTCCTCTCCCTGAGAAAATCACGGATCTCGTTCATGAAGTCCCCCTGCATCGCGACCGGCATCGACTTCGGCATCCCGTGCATGTGCATTATGACGGCATGGACGCCGGCGGACGCGCAGAGCTCCGGCATCCCCGCATCACGGAGCCCGTAGACATCGTTGACGATGTCTACGCCCATCGATATGCAACGCTCCGCCACCCGCGTCTTCATGGTATCGACGGAGATGGGGACGCTGACGGACGGTACGAGATCCCTCAGAACCGGCTCCAGCCTGGCGATCTCGTCGTCCGCGGAGACGGGCTCCGAGTTGGGACGGGTGGACTCCCCGCCTATGTCTATGATGTCCGCCCCGGCATCTATCATGTCCATGGCATGACGGACCGCGACGGAGGGGTCCGCCCAGCATCCGCCGTCCGAGAAGGAGTCTGGGGTCACGTTGAGGATCCCCATGATAAGGGGCGGCCCCCCGAGGGGCCGCCTGAGGGTTTTGATCAAACCATCAACTCGTCGATGAGCTCCACGAGGTCACGGACCTGTATGTCCCTCTCGCCCGTGGCCGCGCTCAGGTTGTTGACGCAGAAGGGGCAGCAGGTGATGAGGACCTTCGCGAAGGAGGCCTCGTCCAGCCTGGTGGACGCGATGTCCATCGCCTCCTCGGGATATGCGGAACGTACCCCTCCGCCCCCGCCGCAGCAATGGCTGGTCTTCCCGTTGAACTCCATCTCCTTGAACTCCAGGCCGGGGATCTTGGCGATGACGGCGCGAGGAGCATCATAGACACCGCAGTGCCTTCCGAGGTGACAGGGATCGTGGTACGTGGCGACGACCCCGTCCATGGGCTTCAGCTTGAGGTCCTTGTCAGCCAGGAACTCGGTTATGTGAAGGACCTCGAACGGGACATCGACGTACTTGGGATACTCGTGCTTGAACATCCTGTAGCATCCGGCACAGGAGAGCACGAGGGTCTCCACGCCCTGGGCCTTGATGGCCTCCACGTTCTTCCTCATGAGGTCGGTGACGTCGTCCTGCGACCAACCGACCCTCTGCATGACGGATCCGCAGCACAGCTCGTCCAGGGTCGTGAAGTCCACGCCCATCTTGTCCAGTATGGACATGGTCGCACGGGCGGTCTCCTTGGAGCGGTACGTCGCCGTGCATCCCGCGAAGTATCCGACCTTCGCCTTGTGGGGCTTCCTTCCAAGTGCCTCCTCCCTGCTGACCTTCTCCCCGAAGGGGTTTCCGGTCTCGAGGATGTTCTCGCACATCGCCTTGTGCTTGGGGAGGATGTGTCCCGCCTTCACGAGGTCCGCGCGACAGAGCTCGATGATGTCCACGATGTCCACCTTGGAGGGGCATCTGCGGACGCAGTCCGCACAGGTGGTGCAGGTGTACATGTTCCTGACCACCGACTCGTCCGGCTCGAGGTCCCCGGTGAGAAGACCGTATGTCAGGACGATGCGTCCTCTCGACAATGCGGAATCCCATCCGATCGATTTGAACGAAGGGCATACGCTCTTGCAGAACCCGCACATCGTGCACACGTTGACGGCGTTCCTTACTTTCTCAAGGCTGTCCGCCTTGAACTCCTTTGTGTCCGACATTTCACTCAAGCCTCGGTATGGTGACGCTTCCGTCCATGAGCACCATGACCCTGGAGGACGGATTCTCCCTAAGTGCCTCATCCACAGCCGCCTGGACTGATGGGAAAGGTCTGATGTTTGCACCCTCCAGCAACGAGGGTTCCAGATCGGTGACGGCCCAGATACTGGCCCAGGTGGCGATCTCCGCCATCTTAGCGGCCTTGTGGTACCCCAGCTTGTACTCGGCCTTGAGGTTCTCCAGGACCTCGAACGGGTCGCTGGAGGTCGAGAGCTGCTTCAGGAAGGTGTCGCTGCCGGTACCCTCCCTGCACTTGGAGACCATGATGATCTTCCCGTTCTCCTTGAGGGCCCACTTCCCGTTGTCGAGGGCCTTCTGGGACTGGTACAGGTCGACGTCCATGGGATACGGTGCCACGGAGACGACCACGTCCGCCTTCTCGGGGATCGGCACCGAGAAGACCTCGTTAGCCCACCCGATCGCCTTGTGGAATGCCTCGTTCAGGTCCCCGGAGGCGGCCTTGAATATGTTCTGGTGCCTGTCGAGGACCATCTGGATGGAGAAGATCCTCTTCCCCTTGATCACTTCGAGCGCGTCCATCATGTCCTCGTGGACGGGATTGCCGTCGAGGGCCAGGGACTGCGCGGCCTCGCTCATCGCGAGCTTGTGGTTGGCCTCCACTGTGCGGTAGGATGCGACTCCGGGGAGGAAGGACTTCCTTCCGCCGGTGTATCCGGCGAAATAGTGGGGCTCGACGGACGTTATGATGACCAGACGGTCCGCGTCCACGGCGATCTTGTTGACCTCCATGGGGGTGCCGTTCTTCGAGGTCCCGAGGTTGACGCACTCGGACTTCTTGGCATCATGGCAGATTATCCTGTCCTTCAGCTCCTCGTAGTGGGATCCGAAGACCATGTCGTACTCCTCACGGGTCATGTCCCTGTGGGTGCCGGTCGCGATCAGATAGCGGGCGGACCTGAGGTCCATTCTCTTGGACAGGGCATCCAACACCTTCGCGGTAGGGGTGGGGCGCGTCCCGTCATTGACGATAAAGACCACATCCTCACCGCCCTCCAGGAACTCCTCCATCGAAGAATAGCCCAGGGGATTGTCGATGGAGCTCCCGATGACCTCGTCCGGGTCACCGCAGACGACATCCTTTGGGTAGAATGTGCCGATGTAGTTCGGATCGGGGATGCTGGTTTTCTGAACCCCGTCCTTTCCGTACTTCACATCAACGATCATTTGAATCACGACTTGATGCGTGGACTTCAATTATAAGACTTCGCACACGCGCGTGAGCGATGCGTGTGTCATGGGCCAATCCATTGGCGGTGAATCACACGATTGTGCCATGGATGCGTTCTGGACGTACATCTGTAATGCCCGAAACGATTTATAATCGGCAAGCGCTCCCGCAGACCATGATTACAGATTATCAGTCTCCTCTGTCCAGCAGGTACGCTGTGGACATAATCTCGCTCATCTACGAGAACGAGAAGATCATGGCGACGGACATGCTCCGTATCGCCAAGAACTACAAGACGGTCATCAAGACCGCCGACGAACTTGTGGAGCTGGGTCTGCTCGAGATGCACCTCGAGGCAGGAAGGCGCCTGATGAAGATATACACCCTCACCGCAAAGGGAAAGTCCATCGGCAAGCGCATGTTCGAGTGCCGCGAGATCTTCTACGGAAGGCTCGACTTCGAGGAGGACGTCGTCTCCGAGGGCAAGGAGAAGAAGTCCAAAAAGAAGGCCAAGAACTGATTATTTTCCAGGGCCGGGGACGACCCCGGCCCATCCGATCCATACTGATAGTAGTGTGTTTCCTAATTCTGGTGTCATATAGACATCCTCGTGGATTTGAAACGGT
>NZ_JBEQWH010000005.1:0-147441 GCF_047501175.1 Candidatus Methanoprimaticola sp. MG2 | reverse complement strand
AGAGCGACGACGAATGGCCCGGACACAGGACCACCGACGAATGGGCCCGCAGGATTGTCCTGTATGCGAAAGCGCACAGCGATGATCCGGAGTTCGGATACCCCGATGTGACGGACTACGGTCTTCTGGGCGAACAGGCTGAGGAGGTTTTCGATGTTCTGGCAGAGGAGGGTCTGCTGGACTGGGACAGCGCCGATCCGCGGAGCAGGCGCTTCAGCGGCATATCAGGTTATCTTGCGGATGAAGTCGCGGAGATGACTCCGGAAGAGGTCGAGCAGCTCAAGCGCGAGTTCGGAGGATCCCCCAATGAGTAAGCGCATCGAGGGACAGGCCGCCGTCGTCCGCGCCGATAAGGTCGAGAACGACGAGAAACCCAACAGACGCCGGGGAAAGCACAAGGGACAGCTCGTAACCGCCAAGGGTTCTGTGGAGGTGGAGATTACCAAGCAGTACCCGGCGTCGGAAGATTCTGAGATCAGACCGCCCGCAGGCACCGTGATCAAGGCAGATCATGCCAAAGTGAACGCACGTTGGACAGGAAAGGTCGTGCCGGAAGGAGGCGATTCCAAGCGCAGCCGCGTCAATGTGGACAAGGGGTTCGATGCTGTCCTTCAGAGCATCAAGAACAGGAGGTCCCGCAGATGATCCCCCATACCGCGGAACGCCAGGACGACATCCTGGAGTTCCTCCGGAGGAACGGTCCCTCCACCGTTGCGGAGATCGTCGAGGCCCTGGACGCGGACCGCACCGTCACAAGGTCCGATGTCATGAGGATGGAGGGCAGGAGCATCCGCCGTGCCGGATGGAGTCACGGCGACGGGCATGCCCGCAGGCTGTGGAGGGCGATCAGATGATGTCGGAGATCTACGTCTGCGACGGGTGCAGCCGGGTCGATGCGGAATCGTCCGTTCCCGCCCGCTGCCTCCTCGTGCTGCACAACGGGGAGCGTCCGAGGGGATGCCCCTGCGGGGACGTGCCGCCCCACTGGGTGCGCCTCGCGGAGTTCGGGGCCTGCCGTCCGGAGGCGGGGGCATGAGGTACCCGTTCCGTGCGCGCCTCGACGAGTTCCTGCGCGTCTACGAGCATTCCGGACGCTGGAACGCCGAGACGCTGGACGACAGGGCCCGCACCCTGAGGAGGATAGGCGGGATCGTGGAGGCCCTCCACCGGGAGGGGAGGCTCTCCACGTGCGACCCCGTGTACATGACCTCCGAGGACGTCAGGGACTTCTACATCGAGAGGTCCGGCACGGTCTCCCCGATATCCTGCACGCGGGAGCTCTCCGTCCTCGGGTCCCTGTGCGACTTCTACGGGAACGACTGCGTGCGCGTGGCCAAGACCCGGTACCCGTTCCTGGTTCCGAAGATCCACCGCCGGAGGCTCTCGGGCATCGATGCCGAATCCATGGCGCGGATCGTCTCAGCATCCTCGGATGCGGACGACTTCTTCACGTTGCGGGCATTCGCCTCCGTGCTGCTGGCGATGTGCGGGGGCCTCCGCTGGTCCGAGATCAGGAACTGCCGCGTGGACGACTACGACCCGGGGGACGGGACCCTCTACCTCGGGGTCGTCAAGGGCGGGGACACCTACGGGGAGCCCCGCACCGTCCTGATCCGCCCTGAGGCCCGCCCCGTGCTCGCCCGCTACCTGGAGGTCCGCGGACGCTTCCTCGCGGACCGCGGCGTCCGCTCCCCGTACTGGATCCCCGCGTCCACCGACGGCGGGGTCCTGCCCGCGGCGTACTCCTACAACCTCCTGTGCGTGGTGTGCGACGCCGTCGGCCTCGACTTCGACTTCCGCGCCCTCCGCCGCACCTACATACAGGCGGCGCTGGACGACGGGATAGACCTGGAGGCGGTGTCGGTCCTGGCCGGACACGCCACAACCAAGACCACCGAGCGCTACTACGGCCGCCGCCGCGAGGGCGACGCCATAGAGGCGGCGCGGTCCGCCTGGGACGCGGGGGTGCCGAGATGACCGGGACCGAGCGGTATAAATACGAAGACCTCGGCGGTCTGGATGAAAGATTGAACCAGACCTCAGAAGGGTCTGGATGTGAGAATGAGGTGCTCCCGTCGGGATTTGAACCCGAGTCGAAGCCTCGAGAGGGCTTCATGATTGGCCGCTACACTACAGGAGCTTTCTGAATCAGGGGATATCTATGATATATTTATAATTTTCCTAGATTCCCCTGTTTAGTTTAAAAATCCCTGGGACGGATGGCAGGAAGACGCTTGTGCTCCATCGACTTGACCTGCCTGCGGATCCTGTCGATCTCCTCGATCGGAAGGCCCGTGTCAACGGCGATCTGCGAATCCGAGCGGTCCTGTTCCAGATCATACAGTATCCCATCCAGGTCCTCGTATCTGATCCCCATCTCGCTCTCGTCGGTCTGACCCTCCCACAGTCCGGCAGACGGCGGCTTGGCGATGATCGGTTCCGGGACCCCGATGATGCGGGCAAGCTGTCTGACCTCGGTCTTGTACAGGTTAGCCATCGGAGTCATGTCGCATGCCCCGTCGCCGAACTTGGTGAAGTACCCCATCATGAGCTCGCTCTGGTTGGAGGTTCCCACGACCAGATAGTTCCTCTTCTTCGCGAGGTTGTACAGGACGATCATCCTGCACCTCGCAGATATGTTACCGCGCTCCAAGGGGGTCTCCCTTCCGGAGAGGAGGACCGCCGCCAGGGCATCCACCGCAGGCTGCACGTCCACGACCTTGTACTCGGTCCCCCACAGGGTGCTCAGCTCCGAGGTCGTCTTGTAGTCCTCGACAGGCGTGACCCTGGATGGCATGAACACGTTGAGGACGTTCTCGGCACCGATCGCATCTGCACATAGCTTTGTCACCGTCGCGGAGTCCACGCCTCCGCTCAGCCCTACGACGACTCCCTTGCATCCGGCGCTCTCCACCGTGCTCTTTATGAATCCTATGAGGCCCTCTGCGTCCTCATTCGTAATTTGGGGGATCTTTACGGTCATGCTGGGAATGTATCCTGGCACGGAGATTTAACGGTGTCCCTGTGTCAGATTATAATAGGTGTGACGACGATTTCTCCGCATGCGCGTCGAAGTAGCACTGTGCCAGATCCGCCCGACACCGGGATCTCCGGAGAGGAATGCGGAGAGGATATCGGGCATCATGATGTCCGATGACGCGGACGTCCTCGTGTTCCCAGAATCGTTCCTCAACGGATACGGCACGAGCCCCGAGGGCATTGGAGAGAGGATAGACGAGAGCATATCGAAGCTGTCCGACCTGTGCAGGAAGCATGACAAGGCCGTCGCCGTCGGTACCGCCGTGGTCACCGATCAGGGGGCCACCAACTCGCTGGTGTTCCTGTCCCCCGACGGGGAGGCCGTCTATGACAAGCTGTACCTGGCAAGGTTCGGTATCTACTCCGAGGACGGATACGTCCCTGGGAAGAAGCCCGCGATCGGCCTGTACCACGGACTCAGATTCGGGATGTGCATCTGCTACGACGTATACTTCCCGGAGATCCTCCGCAGCTGCTCGCTGAGGAAGGCGGACGTAAACCTGTGCATATCGGCTGCAGCGAAGCCCTCCACGGAGTACTTCGAGAAGGTCCTCCCGGCAAGGGCCCTGGAGAACGTCACATACCTGGCATTCGTGAACAACGTCGGCCCCATGGCCGGCCTGGACATGGCGGGACTGTCGAGGGCATACGACCCCCTTGGCAATGTGGTGTCGTCCTGCGGGTCCGAGTCCGAGGGGATCGCCAGATTCACCGTCGACACCGAGGAGCTCGCGAGGGCGAGATCGGTGAGGCGCCATTTGAGCGATTACAGGCGCGATATCGTCTGGCCGACGGTGTGAACGGCATCGGATCGAACGGGGAGTATGCAAAGCTTTTAATGGGGGGAGCTGTTCCCCCGAAATACAAGCCGAGATGGCCCAGCCCGGTAAGGCGCGAGCCTGGAAAGCTCGTGGGAACTTTCCCTCGGGAGTTCAAATCTCCCTCTCGGCGCTTCTTCATCATATCATTTCGAGCGCATATCGTTCCCGACCCGTACGGAGTCCGATGCATCGCCGTCCACGCGCGCGCGTTCCTTGTTTTTAAATAGGGAATGCTCATCCTCGGAGCAAAGAGGCGCGCGCATGATAGTAAACGCCGAACTGTACGTCAAAGACCTGCCCGGACAACTCGTAGGCTCCCTGGAGCCCATATCCATCGTCGACGGGAACATACTTGGTGTTGTGCACAACCGCGAGAGGATCGTCAACCATCGCATATGCATCAACATAACCTTCGAGGTGGAGGAGGATCAGCTCGAGCGCCTCAAGGGCATCTGGAAATCGAAGGACGTCATCATATCCAAGATCGGATCGGCCCATGAAACCTATACCATGGACTACATGCTGATCGGGGACATAGATGCCAGATACATCGAGAGGCTGATCAACAAGGCATCCACCATAGCGGACCTCGAGGCCGTTGATGTCAGGTACTCCTCCAAGGCGACGGACTATTCGAAGCGCACCGGCATACTCTCCGTGAAGACGAAGAGCAAGGACGACCTGGACAAGCTGGACGAGTTCCTGGACATGGAGTGCAGGAAATCCGGCATGACATATGTGAGGGGTGTCTGAGATGAAGGTGTTCATCTGCGGTTTCGGTACCGTCGGACAAGGGTTCTGCGAGGTCATCGCCAGACGCCGCCAGTTCATACGCGACAGATACGGCGAGGACGTCGTCATAGTCGGGGCCATGGACTCAAGGTCCTATGCGTACGACCCGAACGGGTTCGACCCGGAGAGACTGGTGGAGCGCAAGATCTCCGACAAGAGGGTCGGGGACCGCGAGTACACGGATTCCGTCCAGGTCCTGGAGGGCATCGACTATGATATACTCGTAGAGGTCAGCCCCACGGACGTCAAGACCGGCGGAGTGGGTCTGAAGAACATCATATGCGCCCTCGAGAACAAGAAGGACGTCATAACGGTCAACAAGGGCCCCCTGGCCCTGAGGTTCTCGGAGCTCACCGACCTCGCCAAGAGGAACGGGTGCCTGCTTAGGTTCGAGGGGTCGGTGGGAGGGGCCATGCCCATCATCAACCTCTGCAGGGAGAACCTGGTTGGGGAGAACATCTGCTCCCTCCGCGGTATATTCAACGGGACCTGCAACTTCATCCTCAGCAAGATGGACAAGGGCCAGCCGTTCGAACAGGCCCTGAAGGAGGCGCAGCAGATGGGATACGCCGAGACCGATCCCACCAACGACATCGAGGGATACGACAGCGCGTGCAAGATCGCGATCCTGGCGAACACCGTCTTCGGAAGGGACGTCACGTTCAACGATGTGCGCATCACCGGCATCACGTCAATAACAGAGGATGCCGTGGCCCTCGCAGCCTCACGCAACATGGTCATAAGGCTCATTGGAGAGGTGTCCGAGACCAAGCTGGAGGTCGGACCGAGGCTTGTGCCCAAGGGACATCCCCTCAGCATATCCGGAACGCTCAACACCGCACAGATCCTCAGCGACCTTGCCGGACCCATAACGGTCACCGGGAGGGGCGCCGGAAGGCTGGAGACCGCATCCGCCATACTCAGCGACCTCGTCTCCATAATGGACGAGAGGGTAAAGCCACAATGAGGGTCCTCATCTACGACACTACCCTGCGCGACGGCGCGCAGTGCGAAGGGGTCTCGTTCTCCTGCGAGGACAAGCTGGACATCCTGAAGAGGCTGGACCAGTTCGGGATGGACTTCGTGGAGGGCGGATGGCCCGGGTCCAATCCCAGGGACGACGACTTCTTCAGCAAGGCATCGGGCCTCGACCTGAGGAACAGCAGGCTCACGGCGTTCGGGAGCACCCGCAGGCCGGGCATCAGACCGGAGGAGGACGGGAACCTCGTGAACCTCGTCCGGTGCCCGGTCGAATGGTGCTGCATATTCGGGAAGTCATGGGACTTCCAGGTTACGGACGCCCTCGGCGTGTCGCTGGAGGACAATCTGGGGATGGTAGAGGACAGCATAGCGTTCCTCGTGTCCCACGGGAAGCGCGTGCTGTTCGATGCGGAGCACTTCTTCGACGGGTTCCGCGAGAATCCCGACTACTCCCTGAAGGTGCTCGAGGCCGCCGAGAGAGGCGGTGCCGAGTGGATCGTCCTCTGCGACACGAACGGAGGGTCCCTCCCAGGGTTCATCGGGGAGGCATGCCGCCGCGTACGGTCCGTGATAGGGATCCCCATCGGGATACACTGCCACAACGACGCGGACCTCGCCACATCGTGCACCCTGTCCGCGGTCGATGCGGGATGCTCCATGGTCCAGGGGACCATCAACGGCATAGGGGAGAGGTGCGGGAACGCCAACCTGTGCGCCGTGATGCCGAACCTCGCGATGAAGTGCGAGCACGACATCGGCGACAAGGACCTGACCGGCCTCACCGGACTTTCCAAGTTCGTGGGGGAGGTGGCCAACATGGCCCCCGCCGCAGGCATGTCGTATGTCGGGGACCGTGCATTCGCGCACAAGGGCGGGATGCACGTCTCCGCCCTGGTGAAGGACAACCGCACATACGAGCACGTGGACCCGTCCACGGTCGGCAACAAGCGCCGCATCCTCGTGTCGGACATGTCCGGTAAGGCCGCCATCACGGAGAAGCTCGAGGAGCTCGGACTGGAGAGCGGGACCGACAGCCCGGAGATCACCCGCCTCATCAAGGAGATGGAATCCCGCGGATACGAGTTCGAAGGCGCCGAAGCGAGCTTCGAACTGCTCGTGAGGAGGCTCAGGGGCGACCTGGAGGAGCACTTCAACGTCGACGGGTTCAGGATCTTCATAGACAGCCGCAACGGGGACATGGACTCCGAGGCCAGCGTCAAGGTGCGCGACAGCTCCGGCAACGTGGAGCACACCGCATCTGACGGGGACGGTCCGGTCAATGCGCTGGACAATGCCATCAGGAAGGCCCTGGGAAGCTTCTTCCCGGGCATCAAGAACATCAGACTGACGGACTACAAGGTCCGCGTGCTGGACGAGAAGTCGGCCACCGCGGCAAGTGTTAGGGTCCTCATCCGTTCCACGGACGGGGAGAGCAGCTGGACCACGGTCGGCGTCTCCGAAAACGTGATAGAGGCGAGTCTGATTGCGCTCGTCGATTCTTTGGAGTACGCCCTGATGAAGCAGGGAAGGGAGGTAGAGACATGAGTAGAACTATCGTCACACTCGTCGGGAAGGACCACGTGGGGATCATCGCCACCGTGTGCAACTTCTTCGCCGAGAACAACATCAACATCCTCGACATCAAGCAGACCACGGTCCAGGACTACATCAACATGATCCTGATCGTTGACACGACCAAGTACACCGGCGACTTCGAGAGCCTCAACGCAGGACTCGACGAGGTCGGGAAGAAGGTCGGATGCATCGTCAAGGCGACACACGAAGAGATCTTCGAGATGATGCACAGGATCTGAGAGCATGGTAGAACTGAATGAGGTCTTCGAGACCTACGAGATGGTCGCCCGCGAGAATCTTGATGTGAGAACCATCACGATGGGCATTAGCCTCCTGGACTGCATAGATCCAGACCTCGACACCCTGTGCCGGAAGATCCACGACAAGATCCTCAGACTGGCCGGGAGACTGGTGGAGGTAGGGGACGAGCTCGGCAACGAGTTCGGCGTCCCTGTAATCAACAAGAGGGTGTCCGTCACGCCCATCGCCCTGATCGGAGGTGCAGCGTGCCGCATACCCGGAGACTTCGTGAAGATCGCACAGACCCTGGATGCCGTCGGCAGGGAGATCGGGGTCAACTTCATCGGAGGATACTCCGCACTCGTCCAGAAAGGCATGTCCGCCGCGGACAGGCTCCTGATCGAGTCCATCCCCCAGGCCCTAGCCACGACCGAGCGCGTCTGCTCGTCCATCAGTCTCGGGTCCACCAAGACCGGGATCAACATGGACGCGGTCAGGCTGATGGGGGACATAGTCGTCAAGACCGCGGAGGCCACCAAGGAGAGGGACTCCATAGGCTGCGCCAAACTCGTCGTGTTCTGCAACCCTCCCGACGACAACCCGTTCATGGCAGGAGCGTTCCACGGGGTCACCGAGGGGGACTGCGTGATCAACGTTGGCGTCAGCGGCCCCGGCGTCGTGAGGGATGCCCTCACCAAGGTCCACAGACAGAGCTTCGAGGTCCTGTGCGAGACGATCAAGAAGACCGCGTTCAAGGTCACCAGGGTCGGACAGCTCTTCGCCAAGGAGGCGTCCAAGAGGCTGAACGTCCCGTTCGGCATCGTCGACCTGTCGCTGGCTCCCACGCCCGCAGTGGGGGACAGCATCGCCGACATCATCCACGAGATGGGCATGGAGTACGCAGGAGCTCCCGGGACGACCGCCGCACTGGCCATCCTCAACGACCAGGTCAAGAAGGGTGGTGTGATGGCCTCGTCCTACGTCGGAGGGCTCAGCGGCGCGTTCATCCCGGTCACGGAGGACAGTTCCATGGCGGAGGCGGCCGCGATCGGAGCACTCAGCCTGGAGAAACTGGAGGCGATGACCTGCGTGTGCTCCGTCGGACTCGATATGATCGCGATTCCCGGCAACGTCCCGGCGACCACCATCGCAGGCATCATCGCGGACGAGATGGCGATAGGGATGATAAACCAGAAGACCACCGCGGTCAGGGTCATACCCGTCATCGGGAAGGATGTCGGGGACAGGGCGATGTTCGGAGGCCTTCTCGGGGATGCGGGCATCATGCCGGTCAACATATTCGGATGCGCCGACTTCGTGAACAGGGGCGGAAGGATCCCCGCTCCCATCCACAGCTTCAAGAACTGAAGCTCCAACGGGGGTGCTCCCCAGCACCCCCTCATTCCTTATCCGACCTTATGGCATCCAGGGCCACTCTCCGGATAAAAAGGATTTCTTTCGATGTCTTACAAGACACACATTACTACAATGCCGGAATTATTCCCCCTTTGGCGATGATCCCCATAGCATCTCACTGGTTTTCGGGCATTATACCTGGTGGCATCCGACATCGAGGTGAACAATTGCGTAATGTTCTACCGCATTCCGCCTGAAGATACACGGACATGAACATCGCAAGAGGCCGACAATCTCATTTCCATGGTCTGTCCGATCAGTTTTGTCATCTCGTTCCAAACGACCTTGTCGGACTGCATTGAATGGAACACCGCGAACAAAGACGGACCTTAGATCTGAACGAAAGTCAGCCCTCATGTTCCCCGATGACGTATGACCCTCGATCTCGCCTCTTTGGATCGGGATTTCTCGACGTGTATGCATGAGAGGTCGCCCTACTGGCCACCCCGTCGGACCGACAGGTGCATCTGCGCACCCGAACATGGCCGAGACGTGATTGAGACCGTCAAGACGCTCAGGGGTCCACAGAAGCCGTGACACCCTTCATGACGATAGGATCCCCGTATCAATGTATGAAAAAAGCAGTAAATAGGTTCTGGAAAGGGTTGTCTCGGCACCGAAGTGCCGGAGAAAGATAGTAAAGTGCGCAAGGTGGGGGCAGAGGGATTTGAACCCTCGTCAGCGGGTTTCCACTACCGGGGAGCGACCCCGGTGGAATCAATGAGTCATCGCTCCAGTTAGTCATCAACTGTCAGCAAACCCATTTTCAATCACTCTCAATAACTGGAGCCCACCAGTCTGCCAGGTTAGCCTATACCCCCTTGAGCGTGAATTGCGAGTTGCAAATCACTTCTTGCGCATCTTTGCTGCTCTCTTTCTTCTTCTCATTTTCTTCTTGCGCCATTTCCAACGCTGGTTGCCGCGTTTCTTCCAGGCGCGCGAGCTTCTCTTCATGATCGTTCCTTCCTGAATGTTAACCCGCTAGGGCTTATGCATCCTTGGCGGGCCCGCCGGGATTCGAACCCGGGGCGTCTGGCTTAGAAGGCCAGCGCTATATCCTGGCTAAGCCACGAGCCCACTTTTTACCCCATCTGCTACTATCATTTAAAGCTTAGCATCTTCCGAAAACGGAATGAACGAATCTGGATAATCTGAACGATATGCAACAGCGGATTTAGATGAAAATTTCACGAATTTCGTTGAAAAATCGAAAGGGAAAAGGACAGCCAGCATGGTCTGGGATTGCCGGCATCCGAAGGATGCCGTAAGGGGTTGGATCAGCAGATGATCTGCTGGATGTTGATGTAATCCACTATGGACCCGTACCCGAGGAACATCATGGCACCCTCCACGACGCAGACGCATCCAAGCAGGAACAGCAGGGGCCACCAGTTCAGGATCTTACCGAACAGCTTCACGATGGCCTCCCCGAAGTTGAATATGGCGTAGCACAGACCGCCGATGATGAATGCCACTATGATCCTCACCGGATTGTCCGCAAGGAAGCTTATGTCTATGCCGGAGACCTCTGTGAGCCCTCCGAGCCAGATGTACACCACGACCATGACGAAGAGGCCGAGGATGACCGCGAAGTGGACCTCACGGAACGGCCTTATGATCAATGTGAATGCTGCCACTGCTATTATGACGGACGTCACGGTGTTCCAATGTCCGAAGTTAGTGGCCGCCTCCAGGGCCATGAATATCCCGAATATGAACCCGAGGACCATCAGAGCCTTGTACTTGCCCGAATCCTTATCCTTGGCGTAAGAGACCGCCACGGCGATAGCCAGCAGTCCCCCGACGATAAGGATGACCTGCGGCAGATTGCTGCTAAGCCAGCCTGTGATATCGGAGACTTCCATGACCGCTGTCATGGGTTGAGGGTATATGTATTTAGAACCCGCCCCGAAGGGCGGAAATGGTTTTCAAGCAATCTTCTTGCCCGCGTTGGGGTTGGCGCCCTGATCGTAGACAGCGTCCACATCGAACATCCAGAGGGCGTTCGCGTGCAAGTGGATGGCCTCGAGCTGGGCGTTCATCTGGTCGAGGGCGGGACCCTCGGCGATGCGCACGGGGTTCTTGACGTCGATCTCCCATGCCTCCATCCCTGCGGCGATCATGAATGCCGCCTTTGGATTCTCGGCGAGGTTCTGCGCGGACTTGTGCATGAGGATCTCTCCGACGATCATCTTGCTGGGCTCTGGGGAGATGATGGATCCGCAGACGATGGCGTGGGGCTGTCCGTCCGCACTGGCGGTCACAAGGGTCTTCACAGTGCCCTCGGCGCCCATCTTCTCAATGACGTTGGCTGGAATGTCTGCCATGGTTTCACCTTGATGTTGTAATGGGCCGATATATACTAAAACGGTAGCTATCACGAATGTAATCTACAAAAACTGTATACAAGTAACAGTCAGATTAACATACGTTGTACTCAAACCGGAATATGATGATCACCAAGGGGTAGCTCGTCTATGAAAGCCTTGAATCAGCAAACCAGAATCTGAGTTTCGGAGAGTTCAGATCTATATCCGCACGCAAGGACTGCAGAATCAGCGGCATGGAGAACCGCTTTCTCGCTCCGAATGGGATGTACACGAACCTGGGCCTGATGATGTCCGATCAGTGCCCATGGGAGATAGAACTATACAAGGACAGTACGTATCTGGAGACCCTGAAGGGATCCGCACCGAGTCAGATAATAAAGACCGTGGGCAGGATATCCGCCATACGCAGGGAGATCGCGGACGAACAGGACGGCGGACTGATGAAATTCCCGGAGATGGCCGTGTCCGAGGCTGTGTTGAACGCGGTCTCGCACAGGAGCTATTGCGAGGAGTGCCCGACTATGGTCAATGTGTCCAGCAACAGAGTCGTGATAACATCTCCAGGAGGCCATGTGTCCCTGGGCCAGGACTACGGTAACAGGAACCGCAATCCTGCCCTCGCGAAGATCCTCATCGAGATGGGCTTCAGGAACATGACGATAAAAGGCATCCCCGGGATCGTACAATCGTACAAGAGGTCATAGGAAATCCCCCGGATCCATTTCTCGGCAGGAAGCGTGACCGTGGTCCTGCCTGGCATCGAAGACATGGGATCCGTATACGGCGGGAGAAGCTGCCAGATAATGCGCATGATGATGGAGTGCAGCGGCGGAATGACGGACGCCCATATCGCAAGGAACCTGCGCATAACGCCGAAGAGACTACACGAGACCCTGTCCAAGATGGAACGCGACGGGATAATCGCATCGTTCATGCCCGCCGGGAAGAGGGTGTATTTTCTGACCAACCGCAGGGACCCGATGGCCGTCCGGAATGCCGGAAGGACCGAGGATTCGGACTGACCGGCCACTGTCCAAAGCTCCAGGGCCCCGAAGCCCGCATATGCAGGAGGTCTATGGAAACATACGATGAGAATCGCACATCCCTGGCGTGACCATGCCATAGCGTACGCTGGTACTGTTCAGCGGATGCGCTCATCCCCGGATCGCATTGGGACCGACACGATGATGCCTCTGGAGGCGACAGCCTCGCGATCGAGAACGTCGAGATGGCTTGGAAAGACAGGGCGGACAACGGAACCATCCAAAGAGACGATGTCCGAAAGAAGTCAAAAGGTGGACAGGGCGAGATTCGAACTCGCGGCCTCTACCATGCCAAGGTAACGATCTTCCAACTGATCTACCTGCCCAGTAAAGACGAGGATATTATCCTCGTATTTAAATCTTTTTGTCACTTTGGTCCGTGCCGAAGCTCTCATGGAGATTGGTCTGGAACCTGTGGACCTCACCGGGAATGCATGTGGGGTACTTCCCGTTGACGCATGCCAGGCACAGGTCGCTCTCCTTGAACCCGATGGCCTCGACGAGACCCTCGAGACTTATGTACCCGAGGCTGTCGGCCCCGATGATCTCCTTGATCTCATCGACACTGTGCTTTGTGGCGATGAACTGGTCTCTGGACTTCATATCGACACCGTAGTAGCAGGGCGCTATGATCGGGGGACTCCCGATCCTCACGTGCACCTCCTTCGCACCGGCATTGCGGAGCATGGTGATGAGCTTCTTCAGGGTCGTACCCCTGACGATGCTGTCGTCCACGATCATGATGCGCTTCCCGGACACGGTGCTCTTGATCGGGTTCATCTTCATGGAGACGGCCGCCTCCCTCTGCTTCTGGTCTGGCAGGATGAACGTCCTCTCGACGAAGCGGTTCTTCATGAACCCCTCTTCGTAGGGTATCCCGGCGACCATGGAGTATCCGATCGCATGGGCACGACCGGAATCGGGCACCGGCATCACCAGGTCCACATCCGCAGGGCACTCCCTGGCGAGGATCTCCCCGATCTTCTTGCGGACGTCGTACACCTCGCTCCCGTCGAGGACCGAGTCGGGCCTTGCGAAGTAGACCCACTCGAACATGCAGTATGCACGGGGGTGCTGCGCAACGGCCGGATAGATCTTGAAGGTGTCCTTGGTGATCTCGCAGATCTCCCCAGGCTCGATGTCCCTGACGAACTCCCCGTGAAGCGCATCTATCGCGGCGCTCTCGGAGACCGCTATGTATCCCCCGTCGAGCCTCCCGAGACACAGTGGCCTGAACCCGTAGGGGTCGCGTATGGCGAACAACCTGTCGTTGATGAGAATGGTCAGGGCATAGGACCCGTCCAGCTCCCCCATCGTCGCCCTGATGGACTTGACGGGGTCGTTGTACATGGTCATGAACTTGCCGAGAAGCTTGGTTACGAGCTCGCTGTCGGAATCCGTTAGGAACGTCCAACCCTCGCTCCTGTACTTCTCCTTGAGGTCGGAGAAGTTGGTGATGTCACCGTTATGCGCAACGGCGACGGTGTCGAAGTTGGTCGACACCGTGATGGGCTGAGCGTTGACCGCGCTCTTGTTGCCGGTGGTGGAGTACCTGACGTGGCCCACCCCGACGTGTCCTAGGACCTTCGCGACATCGTCCTTCGGAAGGGCGACGTTCACCAGGCCGTTATTTTTAAGGGTGCCGATGGAGGCGCCGTCAAAAACAGAGATTCCGGCGCTCTCCTGCCCGCGATGCTGAATGATCATCAGGGCCGTATAGAGCGACGGGGAGACGTCATAGTCGGCACTTATGCCGCCGACGCCGCAGCTGTGCTTTGGCCCAGTCATTCTGATCCCTTCGATCAGTCGCGGAGCTTAGCCCAGCTGTAAGACCTGAGAGTAGCGGTCTTACCATATCCACAGGACGCGCAGACTCCCTTTCTGACGTGGTATGCGCGCTTGCCGCACCTGCGGCAGGGGATGTGGGTCTTGTACTTGTTGTGTTTTCCCTGTGCGGGTGTTCCCTTTCCCATGATCAATCACTCCAATGAATCGTGAATGCCGTGAAACGCGTACGCATACGCGCCCCTAATACGGCGACTAGGCACTCCAATATGCAGGGGTTATATGAAGGTATCCCCCGAACCATCACACGAACGCCCCGATGGTCGGTGCGTCTAGGCGGTCCATGTCGTAGAAGATGATGGCTTCCCTCATACCGTCGGCCCCTGTGCCGGTCCCCATGAAGTGGTCGAGCATCGACATCCTCCACAGCAGGTCCATGACCGTGACGGAGAGGCATCCGTAGTACGAGTTCGTCATGTCGTCCTCGTACCCGTTCTCGTCCATGGTGGCGAACACGCTCCCCATGAAGCTGTCCCTGCCGTTCAGGATCCTCACATAGTCGCGTAGGATCGCGGTCCCCTCCGCATCGGGGATGCGGAGCCTTATCTCGGACGCCTCGGCGAAGGCCTTGTGGTGCAGCTCCCCCTCGTCGTCCATGACCATCCATTCGATGGTCCCGTCCACGGCCATGAACATGTTCCAGTTCCACTGCGGGTCGCAGTAGACCGGTACGCTCAGAGGGTCCTCGGACGCCATGGACTCCATGGCGAGCTCCATGCCCGCATCCTGTAGCGATGCCATGTCGGGGGCCCTGTCGGGCTGTATCCCATGAAGGGACATCACGGCATCGAACGTGGATGCGTCCATTATCTTCCCCAGATACCCGTAGTCCGTGAACATGCCTATGTTCTCGGAGACGGACATCCTGAGGCCCGATGGGTCCGCCATGACCCCGGCCTCCCTGCACAGGGAGTAGAACTCGGAGTAGACCTTCCTGGATTCCGAGATCGCCTGTGCGATCCTGGGGTCCGCACGGGAGATTATCTCGCGGGCCTCGTCCATGGCGCTCGCCCCCTGACCGGTCCAGGCGCCTCTGCACGAGAGGTCCAGCTCGACCTGGAGCCTGTCGCTGGCGTACAGGTGGTACGGGTACTGCCTGCAGTACGAGGTCCTGTGCTCGTACACGGTGCACCTGCGGTTCTGGAGGAACACGCAGGACCCCCTGCCCTTCTTCAGCGCCAATGCGGTGTACGGGTCCGGCCCGCGGGACCTGACGAGATGCTCGGGATAGTTCCTCTTGAAGAAGGGGCGCTCGTCCGGCAGGACCTCGGGCTGACACAGGCAGCACATGCCGCACTGCGGGGGGCATTCTACCTTCCTTCCGGCAATCTCTGAATAATCGACCTCGTAGTCCACGGACGTCCCTCCCAATGGGTTCACCGCAGAACTCTCCGTCGCGTACTTGAAGGCTTCCCCTAACGCACACGGACCTGGGGAACACCGCATCGTATCCGCCGTACAGGGAGTGGCCGCATCTGCTGTGCAGGCCGCGGACGTCGATCCTGGACGTCCTCCTCATGTCGAAGACCGCGAAGTCCGCGTCGTACCCTTCGGCGATGCGCCCCTTGGGTATGCCGAACAGCGCCCCGGGGTTGTACGACGCCATGCGCACGGCATCGGCCATCCGGACCGTTCCCGAACGAACCATCTCCATGACCATCGGCATGGTGGTCTCCACTCCGGGTATGCCCGACGGTGCGGCATCGAACTCCTGCTGCTTCTCCTCCGCCGTATGCGGCGCATGGTCCGTGCCGATCATGTCGAACTGTCCCTCCGCGAACCTCGTGAACAGCTCGTCCCGGGTGGCCATGTCGCGTATCGGCGGGTTGACCTTGTACTCCGTCCCAGAGAAGCGGTCGACCTCGAACAGGAGGTGGTGCAGGGTGACCTCCGTGGTGAACCCGGCGGCCCTGGCGAGGTCCAGCCCCCGCGGGGTGGTCAGATGGCATATGTTGATGTCGGCCCCTCTGAAACGGGCGGCGAGACGGGAGATCGCTGACCACTCCGCCTCCGCGGGACGGTTGCGCAGATGGTCCCTGCAGCACCGCTCCTCGTCCTTGGAGATCAGGTCGTTGTCCTCCGCATGGACGCTCAGACGCCTTCCGGTCGCGAGCGCGTCGCGGACCGCGGGCACGAGCTCGTCGTCATCGTTCATGAGGATGTTCCCGGTGGTGGATCCCATGAACAGCTTGAATCCCACCACGAGGGGGGCGAGCATCCCCGCATTGATCCCTACTGTGACCGCCGCGAACAATCCATAATCGGTCACGGCCTTGCCCCTGATCGCGGCCTTCTTCTCCCTGAACGTGCGGACGTCCGTCACCGGAGGGACCGTGTTGGGCATGTCGAAGACGCACGACACCCCCGCATGCACGGCAGCGAGCGTCCCCGTGCTGAAGTCCTCCTTGTGGACCATGCCCGGGTCCCTCAGATGGACGTGCGGGTCTATGAATCCCGGCAGGAGTATCCCGCTGGTCCCCAGGTCTATCCGCCTGTCCCCTCCGGACACGAGGCTGCCGACCGTGACGATCTTCCCCTCGTTTATCCCGACCTCGGCGTACCTCAGCTCGCCGTCGATGAACGCCCGTCCCGTTATGACCGTCTCGATTTCCATCGATGCCCACCTCCAATATACGGCCGCGGGGAGACTCCTCCTTCCATATCTCTCCTTCGAAGGAGCTCACCCTGACGGAGGGGCTCATCCACGCGCCTGACGGGAGACCGGCCTTCATGCAGAGATGGTCCAGGTACTCCGTCTCGTCCCACCCCCACTCCACCGGGACCTGGGGCAGAAGTAGTCCCGAGCGTCCGAACAGCTCGATGATCAGTCCGTCACGGCCGACCACGATCAGCCCGGGCAGTTCGGCGGGATCGTCGAACATGATGGGCACCGGGGGCGTCAGGACCGTGACCTCCACCGTTATGGCGGGAAGCTCATGCTCCTCAAGATCCGGAAAACGGGGGTCGTGGCAGGCCGATGCTGCCCCGCGCCTGATGGCGTCCCCCAACGGCATGACGGGCATCGGTATGCCGATGCAACCGCGTAGGTCGCCGGAAGGGTGGTTGGAAAGGGTGACGAAGGCCCCCGAGACCTCGGAGAACCTGTCATCGCCCGGTATCGGGGGCATCTCCGTTCCTCTGACCTCTGCCTCCACCGAGGCACGGGCGAAGCGGACGGCGTCCCCGCCGAACAAATCACTCACCCGGGCTCTTGAAGACATCGTCGGGAACGCCTGAGCGGGGCTCGGGATCGTTCACTATGCTGACCTTCTGAGGAGCCTTGCGGGCCCCGCAGTCCTGATTGGCCCTGCATGCCGCATCCCTCATGCCGCTCCCTGCGGCATCGATGCCGTTCCTGACCGCCGCGGGCATAGGTGCCTTCTGCATCATCGCGGCCATTCCCATGAAGAACTCCATCCCCATGTTCATGAAATGCCTCTGGACCTCGGGGTCGGTGACCATCGAGATCGTCGACTGGATCAGCTCGTCCGCGTGCGCACGGCCCTGGTCCGCCAGCTCCCTGGTGTGGTCGTAGGCGCCTCTCATGATGTCCTTCTCGGCCCCGATGAATTCCCCGGCCGCACCCTTCTGCAGAGCGATCATCCTCTCGATGAGATCTTTGTTCTGGCTGACGAATGCTTGGAACTCTTCCTCGGTTGTCATTGGGATTCCCTCTTGAATCTGATAATGAGTTTATTGTCCTTGAACTCTGCCCCGGAGATCTCGGCATGTGCCAGGACGTCCGGGAGCTGCAGGTTGCGCTTCTGGCTTCCCACGTGCACCATCAATGTTATGGGGTCTATGCGGAAGAGCTCCACCTCGCTGCTGTCCACGAAGGGCATGCGCATCTGCAGGTAGTGGTACCTGTCATCCGTGTGGAAGCTCATCGGGCTTGCGTCGGAGTAGATGCGCATGGGGTCGTCCTCGCCGTAGATCATGCTGGCCATCTCACGGAGCTTCTCCTCCCCGCGGAGCTCGGTCCTCATCATCATGCAGGTCTTGATCTCCATGGGATCGAAGGCATTGTGGATGAGCTCCATGTTCTCCTCCTGCTCCTTGTACTTGTCCTTGAGGAAATCGGACTCCCCGGCCTCCGGCGGGAGGACCCTGTTGACCACGATGGCCTCGACGTTCTTGTTGTAGAGGCTCAGGTACGTGTACGCGCGCATGGTCTCGCGGATGACCATCTTCTCGGGGTTCATCACGAGCCTGACGGTGGTCCTCTTGGGATCCTCGAGGATCTCCTTCACGCGACCCATGTTGTCCTTGATGTCCTCGACGCTGTCCAGGACCTCGTCGGACGGCAGGGGCATGTCCATCAGCTTGCCGACCGTGAGCTTGGCGATCTTCATGAGTCTCTTGAGCACCGAGAAACCCTTGTCGAGATACCAGTTCGTGACGTCCGGGAAGCTCAGGAGCCTGAGCGTCTCACCTGTGGGCGCGGTGTCCATGACGACCACGTCGTACATGCCGTTCTCCTCGAACTGATTGACGTAGAACAAAGCGGCGATCATCTCCATGCCTGGGAGGATCGCCATCTCCTCGGCGGAGATGTCCCCCATGCCCTGCGAGAGCATGAATGCCGACACGTAGTTCTGGATATCGTTCCACTTGGTGCGCATCTCGTGGATGATGTCAATCTCCAGGGCATCGAGGTTCTCGCGCACGTGCGTTATCGTCGTCCCGAGCTTGACATCCAGGGAATCACCCAGGGAATGGGCGGAATCCGTGCTCATCAGTATCGTCTTGTATCCCAACTCCGCCAACCTGTACGCTGTAGCCGCAGAGGTCGATGTCTTCCCGACACCGCCTTTGCCCGTGTAGATGATGAGCCTCATATCAGACCCATTGGGCCTGCCAGTATATAAGCTATGGAATCGGAACAACGTGATCGGCTGAAATGTCCGAGGGCGTGCATGGCGGAAGGTGGCCCTGATATCGGGATGCGCCCCATCGGCTACACCCAAGACCCTTCCGGATTCCGCCAAGATTGCGTTTCACGGCCCCAGGATGGTCCGAACGAAGAGGTCTCGGGACAGATAGACTGCCACACGGAGCGACATGCAGGAGTTGACCTTAGAACAGTGATTGCCGGGAGGAGTTCTGCCTTGAATTCAAAACGGCGGTGGAACTCGCTTCCGGATGAGATGAATGATGCGAAGACATCTTTCGTCAGATGCCAGAATTCCGACTATCGGTCGAGATCCTCGGCACAACGACCCTTATCGTCTGGTCGTGACACGGTCGGTGAAACTCTGATCATCCAGGATCCGGCCCCCATAGGCCGTTACCCTCACTCATCTCGTCATATCCGTCGTTGCATGACCGTGTTGATCAGTTTCGACCCCTGCAGACAGCTCGAAATCCTAAGAGCGATCGGAACCTCGAACCGACGAGACGTGAATGGATCGGAACGGACCTCGCAGCCACAGACGGATTGAAAAATAATGGTGCCGGGAAAGGGGTTCGAACCCTTGACCTTCGGATTTCCCTGGAAGAGGTCTGTTGACCAGAACCCTATGAGTCCGACGCTCCACCAGGCTGAGCCACCCCGGCCTTAAGCCACCCGATTCGCTTTTAGTTTATAATGATACCGCTTGGAAAAATGATGCTGGAATCGGGAAGCGGGTGGATGAGAAGTTAAGATGTTTGGAGTGCCGGCCCCGAGGGGCCAGCGAGGATCACTCCTCGACCTTCTCCTCAGCGGGGGCCTCGGCCTCCTCTGCGGCGGGCTCCTCGGCGGGCTCCTCTGCAGGTGCCTCCTCCTCGGACTCCTCGACGACGGTCTCGGGCATGATGGACTCGGGCTCGGAATCTCCGTTCGCCATGACCTCGGTCTTGCGGATCTCGATCCTCTTGATGGGGATGACGATGCGGCAGGCCCTGGCGAGGTCCTTGGCGAGGTCTCCGGAGACGATCGCCTTGACGAGCTGGGAGAGGGTCTGCTCCTGTCCCATCTGGACGAGGGTCTCTCCGATGACGCGCCTCATAGCGTCCTCCTGGGAGGACTGGATGCGCTTGTCGGCGATGGCCATGGTCTTGATCCTGTAGGAGAAGCCGTCCTTGGTGACGACGTCGACGACGTGGTCGGTCTTGGTCTTCTTCCTGCGGGTCAGCCTCCTGACGTAATCGCTGGTCAGGTCGTGGCCGATGAACTCGGTCTTCGCGTCGTGTCCATCGACGGACGTGACCTTGAACCTTAGCTTGATGTGCATTTTGGAGAAGTCGCCGGTCAGGTCCTGAACGGTGACCTCGACGGTCCTTCCAATGACGTACTCGGGGTCTGCAGAGGGGGTCTCTCCGATCTCGGCCTCGTTGAACATGCGAGGTGCGTGGATGGTGTACCACTCCTTTGCTTTCCACTTGTCCCTGACCTTACGGCCTCCTCCGGCCGCCTTGGCCTTCTTAGATGCAACGGATGCTCCTGCCATGATTGTAGCTCCTTATTGACTGTCGCGAAGGAATCTCTGGTCCTATAAAAGGCTATGTGAGAGGCGGATTTTGTGAGGTCCGGAAAAATCAGGCATAGCCAGACATGTTTTTGTTACCCTGTTCAGAATAATATTTCCTTTTTAGATTGGTACCGCATATATTTGAATTTAACTCTAAAAATATTAGAGTTGACGCCAGGACGGAAGGGCGTCGCAATGGATCGGAGAATAAAGATAAGATGGGAGGGGAGGGCCCCTCCCGTTGAGAGTTTCAGAGAACCACGGGGGTGATGTGGGCGGAGAGACCGAGGTCCTTCTCGCTCATTCCCATGGCCAGTCCGTAGAGCTGGGACAGGTGGAGGACGGGCATGTTGTAGCCGAGGTCCTTCTGGCTGCCGTCGAACTGCAGGTGGCAGAACGGGCAGACGTCCACGATGTACTTGGCTCCGGATGCCTGCATGTTCTCCAGGTTGGTCTGGGTGAACTTCATCGCGACATCTCCGAACGCGGCCTTGAGTCCTCCTCCGGCTCCGCAGCACAGCATCTTCTGCTTCCTGGGCATGCTCTTGGCACCGGTGGCCTCCACGAGGTCGTCGAGGATGTGGGGGTTCTCGGGGTCGTCCAGGTTCTTGATCGCGCTGGGCTTGAGGAAGTGGCATCCGTAGAAGGTGGCGACCTGGTACTCCAGGGGCTTGGTGACCTTCTCCTTGATCTTCTCGACGCCGACCTCGTTGTAGAGGACCTCGGCGAAGTGGCGGACCTCGGTGGTGCCCTTGTACTCCATTCCGATCTCGGCGAGGACCTTGTTGACCTCGGCGAGGGCCTCCTCGTTCCCGTTCAGCTCGTGAGCGGCGTCGAAGAGGGTACCGTAGCATCCGTTGCAGACGGTCATGATGGGAAGGCCCTTCTGCTCGGCCAGGGCGAGGTTCCTTGCGGCGGCGGCGAGCCAGGTCTTCTTGTTGAATGCTCTGATGACTCCGGGAGCGGGGCAGCAGCTCGCGTCGTCGAGGTCGACGAGCTCGATGTCCAGGGCCTTGCAGACGTCCCTGGTGGACTTCTCGATTCCGGGGTACCTCAGGGGCGCAATGCAACCGAGGAAAAATGCGTACTTTGCCATCTTTCATCACTCCTGTGTGATCTTGTCGAATCCGGTTACGGTCAGGATCTTGTCCAGATCGGCCTTTGCCTTGTCGGAGGCGAGGACGGTGGGCGGTACGCCGGGCAGTCCGAGCTCCTCCCTGAGCTTGGTGATCTCGTCCTTGACGGGGACGGTGTGTCCGTACTTGGCGAGGTTCTTGGCGGTGTTCTTGTGGTTGGCGAACATGTGTCCGTCCGCGACGGCCAGGTTCCTGAGGGAAATGACGATGTCGACGATGGGGACCTGACGGGGGCACCTCTCGACGCAGGTGTAGCATGTGCTGCACTCCCAGAGCTCGTCGCTGTTCAGGATCTCCTCCCTGAGGCCGAGCTGGGCCATCCTCATGAGCTTCCTGGTCCTGTAGGACGTCCTCCTTCCGGAGGGGCAGCTCGCGGTGCAGGTTCCACACTGGAAGCAGAGCTTGACGTCGCCGGCTCCTGCCGCGGTCAGCTCCTCGAAGAATTCGGGGTTGGGTGTAACCATAGTGATCGAAGCGTGTCACATAATCACACTATTTAATCGGTGCAGTTCGGATCGAGTGGGTATTATCCTAATGGGTAATCCTTAATTCACTGAGTTCTCGTCTTGAGGGCCGAAATCACCCTGGAAACGTTCCTGCTGTCCTCCCTGTACAGGGCGGTGATGGCGTGCCTGAGCATCTTGGGATCGACCGCGCTCTTCAGACGGAGGTTCTTCCTGGTGAGCAGGTACTCGTCGACGAAGAAGCTCTTGTTGGACCCGAGGAGCTCCGGGAGCGAGAAGGTCTCGGAGTCTATGGTGTACTCGCGGTCCTCCGAGTCCAGGAACATGAACGCGACCCTCTGCGCGCCGTACTTGTAACGTATGAATGAGGGGCCGTTGTCCACCAGGACCATCCCCATGTACCCGATCTCGTCCATCTCGAACTCCTCCGCGTCGAAGAGGTACAGCGGGTCGTCTATGATCGCGAGGTCCGCACGGTCCTCCCTCAGCATCTTGATGTTGTACTCGTCGTTGGACACGACGATGTTCGCGCCGGAGATCCTCAGCGATGAGATCACGGACATCATGAGGTCCTCCGTCACCGGGCTGCAGCACACGGTGAACCCGCGGTCCATGTCGCTCCTCTGGCTCATGGAACGGGCGACGGAAGCTATCTCCAGCCCGGCCTCGGTGAGCTTCGAGCCCGCAGGGGTCGTCTTGAGTATGGGCGTCCCCGCCGCGTCCTCGATGCTGGCGAGGTACTTGTGGATGACAGGTACGGATATACCCAGCTGCCTCGCCGCGGCCGTCTGGCTCCCCGTGTCCTGGACCGCAAGGAGCGCCTCCAGCTGACGGGCCGTGACCGGCCTCCCGTTCACCGTCTGAGAGCTCTGTACGCTGATCTGCACGATATCCTCAGATTCCTTAAGGAAGAAATAATGTTGGGTCGTCCTCCGCATCCGCAACGCTTTAACCAGTAACGGCAGATAATCGGGCCATGCGCGGAAACGGAAGGATCGCCGTGATCGGGCTCGGAAGCCCGATAATGTGCGACGATGCGGTCGGCCTCAGGGTGTCCGAGGAGATCCAAAGGATGGGCATGGACGACGTGGACTGCTTCCAGGAGGCCGTCGGCGGACTGGACATACTCCCCATAATCCACGGATACACGCACGCGATCGTCGTCGATGCGATCCAGACCGGGGAATACGGCCCGGGGACCGTCATGCTCTACGACGAGCACGACTTCGACGAGGTCATCGCCAACGCCGCCACCCACGACGTGAACCTGCCCACTGCGATCAAGATCGGCCACAAGATGGACCCGGAGCTTATGCCGGAGACCATACAGTTCGTCGCCATCGAGGTGCAGGACATAAAGACCGTCACGGAGACGATGACGCCCGAGGTGGAGGCGGCGGTGGAGAGCGCCAAGAGAGCCGTGATCCACCTCATGGACTCCGTCAGGGAATGAACGGGCGCATCCCACCTTCCGGGTCATTGCCCGCAGTGTCTGGATCGACGTCTCGGTTCGGGATGCATCGACCTTGGATCATCCATATAGTGCCACCCACGGATTGTGCGGCAAATGACCGGCATCATCCCCATCCCCTCCGATTCCACGTGGCGGATCGGATTCTCGACCGATGGTGCACGACTCTCCGGACTCTGTCCGATATATGGACGGAGCAGAGCACCAGATACGGCACCCTTCATCGAAACTGATCAAATTGCTGAAAAAAGGCAACGATACCTCGGAGGATATCCTGACGGAAGGTGAGGATAGAGAAAATGCAATCGGCAAACACGCAAACCGACGTCACGACCACCGATGTTCGTGGCATCAGAACCTCAGAGGAGCCCAAGCACGACATCCTGGAGGCCCTGAGGGGCCACGGGTCCGTGTCCATGAGTGAACTGACGGACCGACTCGGCTATTCTCGGAACGCGTCCGGCGTGTATGCCGCCGTAAGGGACATGGTCGGATCGGGGACCCTCGAATGCTCCCGTCCGGACAGGACGAGGGGCCGCAACCGGAGGATCCGCATACGCATATGATCCCGTCGCATGCATCTGGCACATGCGACGGGTCGGGATCGTCCTCGGACCTCAGAATGCAAGGTCCGAGACATCCATCTTCCTGACATCGCGTCCGCCCTTGCCGAGGACGACAACGTTGAGGCGGTCCGCCCTGAGCACATCGTTGGCGACGCGCATGACATCGTCCTCCGTGACGGCATCGATCTTGGCCAAACGCTCCTCCAGGGCCTCGGTGGAACCGTTGAGCATGTTGTTGACGCACAGACGGTACAGCCTGTGCTCGGTGGACTCCATGGACCTCACGTTCGCTCCCTTGACCAGGCGCTTGGCGCGTGCCAGCTCTCCCTCGTCGAGGCCCTCCGCGAGGAGCCTCCCGATCTCCCTGGACGTGGTCTGCATGGCCTCGGTGACGTTCTTGTCCGTGCATGACATGTACGCCGCGAGCGAGCTCGCATCGCTGTTCTGGCTTATCGTGGTGTAGACCGAGTACACCAGAGCCTTCTGCTCCCTGACGGACTGGAAGAGTCTGGAGCTCGTGCCGGACCCCAGGATGGCGGAGAGCATGGTCAGTGCGGAACGGTCCCCGTGCGATGCGCCGTAGGTCGGGAATCCCATGGCCACCTGGAGGTGGTCCGCCTCCGTCTTGACGTACTCGTATGATGCCTCGGGCATGGGAGGGGCGGTCCTGACGTTCCTCTTCCCGCCGGACCTGCCGTCCAATGCGGACTCCGCCCACTCCACGGTCGTGTCTATGTCCACGTCCCCTGCCGCGTAGACCGCGAGGTTGGGGATGAGGTACTTCTCCTCGTAATAGGCGCGGAGGTCCCCGGAGGTCAGGCGGGCGACGATGTCCTTGTCCCCTCCCTCGTCCTGTCCGAGCTGATGTCCGCGCCAGAGCTGGCTCTCGAACAGGTCGTGGATCCTCGTCTCGGGCTCGTTCTCGATCATGCTCAGCTCCTGGAGCACGATCTTCTTCTCTAGCTCCGTGTCCTTCTCATTGATCAGGGGATTGGCGACGATGTCCCCGACCATGTCCATGGCCGTGGATGCGGTCTCCCTGATCGTTATGCCGTAGAACGCGGTCATCTCGCGACCCGTGAACGCGTTGAGCTCGCCACCCGCACCCTCCATCTCCTTGGCCATCTGGAAGGAGTCGCGGGTCCTGGTCTCCCTGAACACCGTGTGCTCGAGGAGATGCGACAGGCCGAAGATGCCGGGCGTCTCATCCCTGGAGCCGGTCGCGACCCCGACCATGAACCCCGCGCTCTGACTGTCGGGGATACGTTCGACGACTACTGGGATGCCACCCGAGGTGGTGGCTGTGGAAATGCGGTCGCTCATGACCGGTGCAAAGACCATTCCGCTTAATACCTTGCTAGCCTTAACCCCGGTCATGGGCATTGAGACACTAAGGTACACGGACCTGGGTCTGGAGGACCCCGTCGGGATCGTCGGGTTCCCCAGCGTCGGACTGGTCAGCTCCATAGCTGCCAACTTCTACGTATCCAAGCTTAAGATGACCCCCATCGCGGGTCTGACCGGACCGGAGATGCCTCCTTACTGTCTGATCACCGACAGTGTCGCCTACCCGCCCATCAGGATGTACGGCCTGAAAGGCTCCGCCAGGAAGAGGGACGTCGTCATGTGCACCTCGGAGTTCGCGCCCAAGCCCGACGACTGCCACGAGATCGCCTCTACGGTGCTGTCGGAGCTGAGGGACCTGGGGTGCAGGACGGTCATCTGCCTAGAAGGCATACCCAGGACATCGGAGTCCGAGGCGGCCGTAATCTGCGGGAGCGGGCCATCATGCGGCAAGGTCGTGGAATCGTCCGGCCTGCAGAAGATGGACAACGGCATGATCAAGGGGATCTCCGGGATCATGATGTACCTCGGGAGGTCCCACGGGATGGACGTCATCACCGTGATGTGTCCCGCGAACCCGGGGATGCCCGACCCCGGAGCGGCGACGGGATTCATCGAACCGCTCTCCAAGATGGTCAGGGGCCTCAAGGTCGACCCCAAGCCTCTGCTGGAGGAGGCCGAGGAGGTCAGGAGAAGGCTGGAGGCCGAACAGTCCCCCGCAGAGAACGACCCTGCACAGAACGCCATATACGGTTGATTGAAATGGAACTGATACCCACCAAATTCTTCACGGTAAGCGGATCCGCGGTCAGCAAGACCTCGGACCTCAACGCATTCGACATAGCACTGCTGGAAGCGGGGATCGGCGAGCAGAACCTCGTGTCCGTCTCGTCGGTCATACCCGAAGGGGCGTACAGGATCCCGTTCCAGAAACTGACCATGGGTGCGGTGACGCACTGCGTCCTCGCCCAGATGAGGGGCTGCGAGGGGGAGACCATCGCCGCCGGGATCGCCTATGCGTTCAGGAAGGACGGGAAAGGAGGATACGTGGCCGAGGGACACATCCACGGCTCCGCGGAGTCCCTCAGGGAGATCCTCTCGTGGAAGATGCAGGAGATGGCCAGGATCCGCGATGTCGAGTTCGGGGAGATAAAGTTCGAGGCACAGGAGCTCGAGATCCCCATGGACCACTACGGCTGCTGCATCTCCGCCCTCGTGTTCACGGAGTACAGATGAGCTACGGCCTCGGGCTCTGCGGCGCCTGTCGCAAGCCCAGGATCGTGGACCGGTCCTTCGAGACCACCACGTGTCCGTACTGCGGGTGCACGGAACGCACCGGGAAGCTCCAGTTCTTCTTCACGTCGGACAGTCAGAGCGAGGTCCGCGAGGCCCTGTCGAGGGCCACCGGAGCGGAGGAGATAGACCTCCTCGTGACGGACAGGGCGGACCAGAGGAGACGGATAGGGTCCGCCGACCCTCATTCCTCGCTCGTCTACAGGTACGAGCACGCATCGAACATCGAGGAGAAGATGGAGATACTCTCCGAGGGGCTCACCGGACTGAAGGGCGAGTTCACCCTCGAGGATGTCAAGGAGGTGGCGGGGACCAAGGCGGAGAGGATGCTCGCCGCCATGCTCGACCGCGGCCTGTGCTACGAGACGAGAAACGGTTTCTACAGGGCCTGATCAGACCCTGGGGATGTCATCCCTCTTCTTTCCCTCCATCATCAGGACCTCGCGGATGATGGACGGGAGCTTCTTGCGCATGATGTAATAGTAGTACACCGCACCGAGCAGGAGCATCAGGACGAGGTACACATAGAACATCATGCTGTCCCCGGTACCGATCGCGGCGGCGAAGAGCATGTAGTACGCGACCATCGGGAGCAGTGCCTGGAGCGCGAACTCCATCACCCGGTGCCTGGCGATGCCCTCTCCGACGGTGGTGCCGCAGGACCCGAGGATGAGCGCCATCGAGACCGATATCAGCATCAGTGCGATGACCGACGCGTCGAGCCCCTTGTCCGCCTCCTGGAGCGAACCGTAGACCAGATAGCAGAACCCGGTGGCGAGACCGCACGCACTCCCGAGACCGAGTCCGTATCCGTAGAAGACCGAGTCCGACTTCCCGCGGAATCTCTTCAGGTTCATGATGACGACCGTCAGCATGACCTGTATAGCGGCCACCAACGCCATCAGAATGATGCTGTTAGGCGCCCTGAAGAACAGGATGACCATAAACATGGCCGAACCTCCGATCATCCCTGCCACGAACAACATGAAGAACGTCGGATCGCTGAAGAACGGCTGCTCCACCCGGGGGAAGGTGTAGTTCCTGACCCCGAGATACATCAGGATGAGTGCCGGAGCTATCCCGAGCACCATCGCGAAGGCCATGGTCATATCCATGGCCTTTACCAACATGCGTCATCTCTTAAGCGTTGCGGACGGGTCCTTCGCATCCCCCTGCATCAGCCTGTCGTAATAGTGGACGACCATGCAGGAACGCTCGCACCTTCCGCAGGAGTTGCACCTGTCGGGATCGACCCTCATGCCCCCGTCCATCCTTATCGCATGGCGGGGACATCCTTTGGCGCAGATCCCGCACTCGGTGCACATCATCGCACGGATCAGCGCCTTGACGGACCTCTCGAATATCGCCTTGGCGTTGCGGGGATCCGGGGAGTTGACGGAGACCTGGCCACCCCCGAACAGCCTGGCCCTCCCCACGGGAAGGCGGAGGAGCGCGATCTCGTAATCGTCGGAGTACTTCGCATCCCCCACCGTGCGGAGCGCATCCTCCACGTAGGAGAAGTCCCTGACGCGGGGGACGGTGACTATGGCCTCGATGGAGTACCCTCCGGCCGCGCACGGCGATGCGCCCTTGGTCAGCCTCATGGACGGGCCCTGCTGGGCCTTCGGCCTCAGGTCCAGGCCCATCTCGTCGGCGATCTGGACCATCTTCGGCGGGAGCGCCTTCCATCTCCAGAACCCGAGGTCCGCGTACTCCTCGGGAAGGCCGTTCCTCTCCGCGTACTCGCGGAGGTGGGAGTCCCATCTGCCGAACAGGTCCGGATGGATCCTCCCGATGTTGGCCCACTCGCTCTCGAGGCACGCGGGGCACAGGTAGCACCCGATCCTCTCGAAGTCCCTGTCATAGAGCGGATTGTACTCGAGACGGTGCATCAGTATGTACGCCCATACCTCCGCCGCGCTCCATCCGCGGATTGGGTTGAGGTTGATCTGGTTCGGGACGAACGGGTTCTTCGTCACGAACCCTATCTGGGAGCGGGCGAACGATTCCAGGCGACGGTTTCCCTCGACGGTGACGGTCCCCTTCGGGAACTCCGAGTCGATGACGTCGGTAACAGGACCCAGCTTGCACACCTTGCAGCACCACCTGAAGTCCTTGGCGGGCGGACCGAAGGCGTCCACGTTGTCCCAGAACCCGTCGTTCCCGCGGGCCGTGTGGACCCTGAGCCCGTGCCTTGCGGCGAACGACCTCACATACTCGACGGTCTCAGGGAACTCCAGACCCGTGTCGATGTTGATCAGTTCCACGGAATCGGAGGCCTCCGCCGCCAATGCGTATGCTGCGAGGGAGTCCTTCCCTCCGGAGAACGAGACCGTGACGGGAAGGCCCTTGCGGTTGCCCTCGGAGAGGAACTTCGATATCTCCCTGACGGCACGCCTCTGTATCTGTCTCATGTGGGTGCGGTTGGCCTCCACGAAGACGTCGGGGTCCGATGGGGGACCCGTCGGGATGCCGGACGGCGCGTTCAGGTCACGGATCTTGACCGCACGCTCCGCACCCTTCAGATCGGCGCTGGACTCCAGCGCCACCCCCGGACCGACCTTGCCGCCCTTCCTGAGTATGAGCGGGTCCCCGCGGGAGAACTCCCCCACGACGGAGGTCACATTGGACCCGGGGACGACCTTCCCCTTCAGATGTCCGGACATCCCTGCGAAGGAGACCACGTTGCGGGTCGCATGATCGGCGAACAGCTCCGCCCCCGGTTGTCTCAGCTCCAGTGCCAGACGCTTGCGGCGTATGTCGTAACGCATGACCGCGATCACCGCGCCGCACGCCACGATCTCGTCCGCACGATCCTCCCCCGGAACCTTGTTGAGGAACATCTGCCTCGATCTCAGGGGCGCATCGGTTCCGAAGGACTCGCGGAACAGGGACATCACGATGTCGATGCTGTCACCCATGCACGGACGGATGTCCCCGGGACTGTTGATCCTGAACTCCCGTCCTTCGGACCCGCACCGGGAACACGATTCCCCCAGCAGGAGCGTCCCGCACGCGTCGCACCATCTCAGATGCTCCTTTCCGTGAGCCGCAGTCTGTGCCATCTTGGACGAGCAATGGGATCAAGGATTAAAGTAAACGGTCACTGACCCCCTCGGAATCTTCGGGCGGTATGAATCTCACAATCCAAAATATATATTATATGAGCGGATGCGAACACTCATGGATGACACGTACACGATCAACGTGACCCCGGACAAGAGGTTCAGCGGCCGCGAGATCGGCGACATCGCGGTAGCGATGGTCGTGCTGTCGATCGCATTCGTCATCCTCTACAGGGACAGCCAGTTCATGTGGTATCTCGGCTACGCCTACGGCGATGTCGCCAGATGGCCCATCCTGATCGTCACCTGCTTCGGCCTCGTGTTCTTCAGCTTCCTGCTCCACGAGTTCGGTCACAAGTTCACCGCCCAGAACTTCGGCCTGAGGTCCGAGTTCCGCATGTCCCGCATCGGACTGTTCATAACGCTGATCACATCCCTGCTGGGATTCCTGTTCGCGGCACCCGGAGCGGTCGTGATAAACGGATATCCCGACAAGAGGACGAACGGGCTCATCAGCATAGCCGGACCTGCCGTGAACATCGTACTGGCGATGGTCGGGATAGTCGGATGCTTCGCGTTCAACCATACCCCGCTGGTGTTCGTGTTCCTGATGCTCGCGAACCTCAACGCGTTCCTGGCGTTCTTCAACCTTCTCCCGATCCCCCCACTGGACGGCTCGAAGATACTCGTGTGGAATGCCCCCGTGTACATTGCGGCCATGGCGGTTGCGGCCCTGGAGATCGCGTACATGTTCATGTGGATGCCCGACCTGTACTTCGCGTGACCTTAATCATATGTTGTGACCCAGCGAGAGCTCTGAAAATCATCCTGTAGGGGATGTGAAAAAGTTCCTCTGTAGATTCTGAAAAAATTCCCCCAATAATACTGAAAAAGCTCCCCTAACTTTTATGTAAATAGTACTATATTATTTATGAAAAAGCTCCCATGATAACACTGAAAAAGCTCCCCTAACTTGATAGCAATTGAGAAAGGAATGGATATGACATTGACACCTGCAGGATACAGACCGAGACTGGTAGACCCTCTGATCGACGATATGCTGAAACGGTTCGGCTGTGTTTCCATCGAAGGCACGAAGTATTGCGGGAAGACATGGACCGCACGCACGCATTGCAACAGCATGTACGCCCTCGACGATTCGAGTCAGAACTACAGGAACCATACGCTAGCGTCCATAGATATGAACTATGCCCTGGAAGGAGAACCGCCGCATCTAATAGATGAATGGCAGATGATCCCTGCCATATGGGATGGCGTACGCAGAGATGTCGACATGAGTGGCTCCAAGGGAAAGTACATACTATGCGGGTCGTCCGTCCCGATCAGACCTGGGGTCGACGACATCCAGACCCATAGTGGAATGGGACGCATAGTACCGATCCGCATGCGCACGATGAGCCTTTTCGAATCAGGGGACTCGGACGGGAACGTATCCATGAGCGGCCTCTTCGATGGGGAGTTCAAGAACACGCCGATCAAGGATGTGAATCTGGAGGACCTCATACGTTTGACCATGAGGGGTGGATGGCCTGGGATCATAGACAACGAGCCGGATGATCTCAGAGGAGGAATGCCGGGGTATGTCGATGCGTTGTGCGAACGGGACCTTCCCCGCATAGATCCCGGAAAGGACCAAGAGAGGATGAAGAGACTCATCAGATCACTGGCACGCAACGAAAGCACCCTTGCCAGCATCAAGACGATCTCGAACGACATGAAGGAGAACGAAGACGACACCATCAAGGATACGACCGTATCGAACTACATCGATGCCCTTGACAGGATGTTCCTCATAGAGAACCAGCCGGCATACAGCCCGAACATAAGATCGTCCAAGCGCATAGGGAAAAAGCCCAAGAGACATCTGAGCGACCCTGCGATAGGGATCTCCGCACTGGGACTGACTAAGGACATGCTGTTCAAGGACCTCAACACATACGGATTCTTCTTCGAGGGAATGTGCGAACGGGACCTGCAGATCTATGCCCAGTCCGTTGGGGGAAAGTTATTCCACTACAGGGAAGGCAACAATGAGGTGGATGCCATAGTCGAGATGCCGGACAGGAGATGGGGGATGTTCGAGATCAAGCTCGGAACCAATCAGGTCGATGAGGCCGCCGATAACATGACCCGCATCGCGGATAGTCTCGAGAACAGTGTCGAGAGCGGAAGCGGATGGATGGCCCCCTCCTTCATGTGCGTACTGTGCGGCGTATGCTCGGCCGCATACAGGCGCGATGATGGAGTATATGTGGTCCCGATAACCTCGCTACGGAACTGAGGCACCCGATGTATCTGAATTTTACTTGACAATTCATTCGAATTCAGATGATTGATTCAGTCAATTTCGGAAAATATATAAATATAAGTAAATCTAGTTTATATATTATGACTCTGACTCCAGACGACTACATGCCAAGGCTCATCGACCAGGTCATAGCCAAGAGGATGAGATCATGCGGAGCAGTGTACATCAAGGGTCCGAAGTACTCCGGCAAGACATGGACTGCGAGGAACAATTCCCGGAGCGCGTACAACCTCGAGGACCCGAGAGAGGATTATAGGAACAGACGGCTTGCAAGATTCGACCCATTCTCCGTACTTGAAGGGGACGAGCCTCGCATGATTGATGAATGGCAGACGGTCCCGGCGATATGGGATGCCGTCCGCCAGACGGTGGACGGCGGTTCCGGGAAGGGGAGGTTCATACTGTGCGGGTCGTCCACACCCGACGACGAGGGATCCTCCGGACTGCACACGGGGTTCGGACGCATCTGCACCCTGCACATGCATACAATGTCCCTGTTCGAGACAGGGGATTCGGACGGCTCGGTGTCCCTCTACGGGATGTTCGAGGGGGACGACGTCCGCACAGCATCCAAGGAGACCAGCCTGGAGCAGATAGCCTCATACATAGTCAGGGGAGGATGGCCGGCCAACCTCGGCCTAGACCCCGAAGATGCATCGAATGCCGCGGAGAGTCTGATAGACGAGATCGTCGAGAACGATCTCCCCCGCATATCCCCCGGAGCGAACGAGGGCACCATGAGGAGACTGATAAGGTCGCTCGCCCGCAACGAGAGCACCCTGGCCACCGACAAGACAATCCGCAGCGACATGAGGAGGTTCCCGGACGACGGCGTCATCGACCAATCCACCCTGGTGAAATACGAAAGCATCCTGAGGAGATTGAATCTGATAGAGGAACAGCCTGCGTTCAATCCCAACCTGAGGTCCTCGGTCAGGGTCGGGAAAAGTCCGAAGAGGCATCTTGCGGACCCATCCCTCGCCGCAAGCGCCTTGAACGTGGGGCCGAAGGCCTTGCTGAGGGACCATGAGACCCTGGGGTTCCTATTTGAATCACTCTGTCAGCACGACCTGAGGATCTATGCCGAGACCCTGGGCGGAAGGCTCCATCATTATCGCGATGCGGACGGCCGCGAGATCGATGCCGTGGTGGAGCTACGCGACGGCAGATGGGGCGCGTTCGAGATCAAACTCACGGGGATCGGCATAGATGAGAGTGCCCACAACCTGGCGAGGATCTCGGAATACATCTCCAGAGACCCGGGCGCCACGCCTCCGACGTTCCTGTGCGTGATATGCGGGACGGAGCCGTTCGCATACAGGCGCGAGGATGGGGTGTACGTGGTCCCGATAACCTCTCTGAGAGAATGATGGGAGGGGCGGGCCCCTCCCGGGATGCGGTTTTCAGTCCTTGGCGGGACCCATGTATGCGGGACAGGGGTACCTCAGGTTCCCGAGGATCGCACCCTCCCACTGCTCGAGCTTCCCCGGGTTGAGGATGTTCTCGGGGTCCATGGCCTTCTTGATCGCCCTGATGGACGAGAGTTCGGAGGCGCGCTCCTTCTGGAAGTTGGGCGCCTTGGAGATACCGACCCCATGCTCCCCGGTGACGGTCCCTCCGAGCTCGATGCAGACATCGAAGATCTCGTTGACCGCCTGGACACCGCGGTCCCACTCGTCCTTGTCGGTGGGGTCGATGACCATCTTGGTGTGCAGGTTCCCATCGGACGCGTGGCCGTAGGTCGCGACCGTTACGCGGTATTTGTCCGCGATCTCCTGGAACGCCTTGACCGCCTTGGGCACCTGGGACACGGGTACGCCCATGTCGTCCGCCAGCGAGACGGAGGAGCATCCGGGCTTGAGCGCGGAGAGGGACGTCATGACGGACTTGCGTGCATCGGTCCACTGCGCGATCAGCTTCTTGTCCTTCGTAGGGGTGACGGTGATCGCACCGATGGAGTTTGCGACCTCCTCGACGATCTTGAGGTCCCTGTCGATGATCTCCTCGGTCTCCCCGTCGACCTCGACGATGCACAGTGCACCGCAGTCGGGAAGGGGGTTGCCCCTCGCCTTGTTGACCGCGTTTATGCTGACGCTGTCCATCAGCTCGCAGGATGCGGGGATCAGGGGCTTGGCGATTATGGCCGATATGCATGTCCCTGCATCCTCCACGGTGTTGAAGCAGCAGAGGCAGGATGCGGACTTCTTGGGCTTGGTGGTCAGCTTGAGGGTGACCTCGGTTATGATGCCCAGGGTCCCCTCGGAACCGCAGAGCAGACGGGCCAGCTGGTATCCCGACGAATCCTTGATTGTGCGCGTACCGGCGCGGACGATCTCCCCGTCGGCCTTCACGAACGTGAGGCCGAGGACGAAGTCCCTCGTGGCGCCGTACTTGACGGCGCGCATGCCGGACGCGTTGGTCGCGACCATCCCTCCGATCTGGCACGCCTCCGCCGACCCGGGGGACGGGGGGAAGAAGAAGCCGTATTTGGAGAGCTCCGCGTTGAGGTCGTTGTACACCACGCCGGCCTCCACGTCGACCCAGAGGTCCGCGACGCTGATCCTGGTGATCCTGTCCATCCTCTGCATGGCCATGACTATGCCGCCCTTCACGGGGACGGCGGAGCCGCACAGCCCGGTCCCGGCACCGCGGGGGACCACGGGGATCCTGTTGGCGTGTGCGATCTTCATGATCTCGGACACCTGCTCGGTGGAGCGGGGCTGCACGACCATCTCGGGAGTGCTGTGGAATATGGAGGCGTCGAATCCGTACGTGTAGAGGACTGCGGGCTCGACGGAGTAACCGTCCTTGCCGACGACCGCCTCGATCTGATCGATAATCTTCTGGTCCATTGGGACACCTCTTGACTGGGTTCGCGATATGATGCGTAGGTTTAATACATTGCGAGGACGGGGCAGACTGTAAGCGGGGTTGAGGCCGATGGCTCATGCGACTTCGATGTCGGAGAGCCGCTGGACGCATGAGAGGATGACACGCCCCTGCACTACCTTTATAACCTTGAGTCCTTAGCCGTGAGACATGAAATCCGTAATTGTTCTCCTCGGACCCCCCGGATCCGGAAAAGGGACCCAGGGCGAGATGCTCAGCGAGAAGCTCGGCTACACCAGGCTCTCCACCGGGGACATGCTCCGTGAGGCTGTCAGGAACGGCACCGAGCTCGGACTCAAGGCCAAGGGATACATGGACTCCGGCGCCCTCGTCCCCAACGACCTGATCATCGGACTCATGAAGGAGAAGATCGCACAGGCCAAGGGAGGGGTCATCCTCGACGGATTCCCCCGCACAGTCGAGCAGGCGGACGCCCTCGGACAGCAGGTCGACGTCGATCTGGCACTGAACCTCGACGTCCCCGACGAGGAGCTCGTCAAGAGGCTCACCATGAGGCGCTCCTGCCCCGACTGCAACGCCGTGTACCACCTCGTCAGCAACCCGTCCAAGGTCGAGGGCGTCTGCGACAAGTGCGGAGGGAAGCTCTACCAGAGGGACGACGACAAGGAAGCCACCGTCAAGAACAGGCTGCAGGTCTACAGGGACAACACCATGCCCTTGATCGACTACTACGGTGGAAAGGATGTCCTCGTGACCATCCAGGGAACCGGCAGCATCGACGGCATCTTCGAGCAGGTCCAGAAGGCCGTTCAGTGATCGCCAGTGGGCGGACCCGGGACGGGTGCCCGCGAGGGGGGGGCCCGGGGCGGGGCCCCCCCGAAAACCATCTTCATTCTTATCGATCGTCCGATGCTGGCCTCGGACCCGTTCCATGCGGATTGCTTCGGATCTGACGCACGGGAACTTGGACCAGAACGAGATCCCGTAGAGGATCACGTCCCCCTCGAGACCCGCGTAGTATCTGCGCCCATGGATCTGCCTGAGGCCCTCCTCCGCGTCCCTGACGAGGTCGGCCTCCTTTATGGAGCGCTTGAGCTCGAATATTACGCTGGGACGCCCGTCGGAGGTCATCACTATGTCCAATCTGCCGCTTCCCGCCTCCCTCTGGGTCCTGACCTCGGAATCCCTGGAGACGAGGAACATCGCGGTCATCAGGATCTGCCGATAGTCCTTCTCATCGACCAGGTCGAAGTAGCTCTCGCACGCGAGGATGTCCTCCAATATCCCGCACAGTGCCTCGGCGTCGTTCTTGAACACCGCCTCCCTCATCATGGAGATCCTGCGCTCCGATGCTGGCCCCATATCGTCCAGGACCCTCTTGACCGACCTCCAGACCTCATAGTTCGGGATGCTGAGCGTGTAGACGTCGTCCGTACCTGTGGGAACCGCCTTGAGGTAACCGCTCATGGCCATCACGGACAGGACCGTCGTCAGTGAACCTTTCGCGAGATCGTCCAGGAAGACGCCGCTGTCCATCTCGTACTCGATCTCTCCGCCCTTCAGCAGACCGCTGATCTTCTCGAACGTGTCCGCTTCGAGGCTGCTGAACAGCATCCTGAGCGCGGGCCCTGAGTTGTTGCCCGCCCAGAACCGCTTGAATTCCTTTCCCGTGATGGCGAAATTGATGATGGCATAGGGATTGTAGACGTCTGCATTACCGAAACGGTATCCGTCATACCATTCCTTGACCTTCCCGAACTGCTCCAGACACTCCCGGCCCTCCAATACGGCCTTGACCTCCGACTCCGTGAATCCGTAGCGCTCGTCCGACGTCAATGAGAAGATGTTGTTGACGACCACGTTGTTCAGTTTGGAGAACATGTTCTCCTTGGCCATCTGAAGTATTCCTGTGATGACGCCCAGCTGGACGTGGTCGTTGCTCTTGAAGGCGGATGACAGGAACCCCGAGAGGAATGCCAAGATTTTCTTCTGATTGGGATTGTCGAGATCGTACGTTATCGGGGCATCGTACTCGTCCACGAGTATGACGGTCCTGAGGCCGTTGGAAGCATGGAGGGCCCTGCTGAGGAGTTGAAGCGATGAGACAAGCATGCTCTCCGTAGCCTCTGCCCCGGCTATACGGTCCAGATGCTTCACGTCCATCTGAGTCAGGGATCCCCGGTCGATCGCATCGAGTTGTTTTCCGAAGACCTCTGCGATGATGTACCCGATACTCTCGATAAAGCTGTCATATGTCCTGGGGTTGCATCCCTTGAGGTCTATGCGGACGACGTTGTAGGCATTCCTGTGGACCTCATGCCTGGAGTACTCCGGCCTGGATATCGCCAGCCCGTCGAACCTGTGCGTCCCCCTCCTTCTGACGTCGAAGTATTCCTGGAGCATGGAGAGGTTCGTGGTCTTCCCGAACCTCCTCGGGCGCGTGTAGAGGAACACCCCTCTGCTGTCCGTCCTGAGGATGTCGTCTATGAGCAACGTCTTGTCGATGTAGAGCATGTCGTTGTCGATCATATCGGAGAACCCGATGCCGCTCGTATCAAGATTCTTCATATCCCTATGATTGTCATTTATTGATTTAATAACTTCTTAGACTTTCTTTTAGACAATCGCATACCGTCCCACGCACCGTCCGGACATGCGGAATGATACGTGACGAGGTGTTCTGCCATCGGGATATTAAACGGAGGATGTGTGCTGTAACCCTTACACCCCGGGAGTGACCTGATCAGGGCATGGCAGATGAGAGGGACGGGGATGCCGGTACTATGCGGACCTGGATCGAACCGCACACTCTGCAAAAACATGGCCAGACATTCGAGCTAGAATCTGCTTTATAAACTCAAACCTGCGTATTATTGAATAATTTACTTTTTCAAACACGCGTATTATTGAATTATTATGGTTGTTCAAACCCGCGTATTATCAAAAATATTTAAATGAAGTCTTCGATTACCAGATTATGACAGACATGACTGATCCCCACTATCTGAAGTTCAGACGGAAGGTGTACGATCAGCTTCTCGCATGGAAACGCAGATACGACGGTTCCACGGCGGCTATGATAGAAGGTGCCCGTCGTGTCGGAAAATCCACCATCGCCGAGGAGTTCGGGAGGAACGAATATCGGTCGTACGTGCTGATAGACTTCTCAGAGGCTGGGAAAGGACTGTTGGAGATGTTCGACAACTTCGGCGAGAGACCGGACGACCTGTTCATGTACATCTCTGCCCAGTACTCCGTGAAACTCTATCGCAGAGAATCCCTGATAATATTCGACGAGGTCCAGAAATTCCCCCGTGCCAGGGAGCTTATCAAGAGCCTTGTGAAGGATGGAAGGTACGACTACATAGAGACCGGTTCCCTCATATCCATCAGAGAGAACGTCAAGGACATCGTGATCCCTTCCGAGGAGAAGAAGATGAGGATGTACCCTATGGACTTCGAGGAGTTCTGTTGGGCATTCGGAGAGGATGATCTCGTGGACCTCATCAGGACCAGCTTCTCGGAGCTGAGGCCGCTTCCGAAGAGTCTGCATCTCAGAGCCATGCTTCTGTTCAAGCAGTACATGATGATTGGAGGCATGCCGCAGAGCGTCCATGCGTATCTGAGGAACGACCGCGATTTCGACGCTGCGGATGATGTCAAGGGAGACATCCTGGAACTGTACAGGGATGACATCATGAAGATCCCTGCGTCCTATGCCAGCAAGGTCCAGTCCATATTCGACCAGATCCCGTCGTTCCTCTCGAAGCATGACAAGCAGGTCGTCCTCAGCGACGTGACGAAGGGCTCTACGATAGACAGGTATGCGGACACGTTCTTCTGGCTGGGGAACTCGATGATCTGCAACGAATGCTTCTCCGTCTCAGACCCGGACATCGGATTCTCGGGCACGGAGGACCGCAGGAGGGTCAAGTGCTACATGGGCGATACCGGACTTCTCGTGACGCACACATATCGTGAGAACGGGTCCGTCGATCCGGAGGTCTACAGGAGGATAATCGACGGGGAGTTCAATGTCAACAAGGGCATGCTGTACGAGAATGCAATCTCTCAGATGCTCGTAGCATCCGGGCACAGACTGTTCTTCTACGTGCTTTATGACAGGGAGGCCCACAGGAACGAGATGGAGATAGACTTCCTCCTGTCCGTCGGAAACGCTGTCGACGGAAGAATCATTCCGGTGGAGGTGAAATCGGGGCCGAGATACTCGACCGTCTCGATGGACAGGTTCAGGAAGAAGTTCGGGGACAGGATCGAGAGATGCTACGTGGTCCATCCCGCGCAGCTGAAGGTGGTGGACGGGGTCATCAGGATACCGCCGTACATGGCCATGTGCATCTGAGGGCCACGGGATCGCCTGAGCATCTCCGATATCCCGTCCGCACAGTACAGGCGGTTGCGCCTCCTCCCGGACACCTCCCTGACCACACCGACGGATGCGAACCTTTCGATGATCCTATTGGCGGTGGGAAGGGACGTGCCTATCGATTCGACCAGGCCCCTGGACGATGTGTACGGGTTCCTGAACAGGAGGTCCATCGCCCGGGACTCGTTGACGCTCTGTCTTTGGAGAAGATGAAGCCGTTCAAATACTCACTTCATTGACGCTATCTGGGGATCCGGGACAGGCACCCTGGATCGGTGAAGTTGCACCGTCATCCATGCGTCAGACCGCCTGATAGAGGTATCGTAGCATGTGGCGATATCGTTGGAACCATGGAACGATGCTCCAAGTATGGTCCAGATGAACCGTTAGGTCCTCATGATGCGTGGGGCGGATCAGATAGGATCGTCGATGATCGTGACGTCATGACAACCGATATCGTTCATCATACTGGGATCCCCGATATCCTGACCCTTCGGAACACTAGATTCAAAACAGTATCCGAGTCGAAAATTGTACTTTGAACCGGACCCTCCGGCCGGAAGATGGTCCCGGCCGGAGGTAACGCGTTTCCCGTGCGGAGGGAGAGCTCCGCCCGTAAGGAGGTACCGGAGGAATACACATGAACTAAGTCCGGCACCGGTTTAGCGTGATTCAGTGATCCGATGATCCTTGAGCGTGATTCTGTGAGTCCGTTCCTGGAACGGTCGATGATATGATGGGCCCGGGACCCCCCGTCTGGGAGGCCCCGCTCCGAGGCCCGTTTGCTGTTCAGGTTCGTTGCGTGTCCTGTGAATGGAGGTCCCGAGGGACCTCCGGGGTTTGCTGTTCAGGTTGGTGGGGATAGCCTTCGCTCATCCGTGTGTTCGCGATCAGCTCCTCATGAGCCTCATGGCGACGATGATCGCCATGACGATGATGAGGACGACGAGGACGATCAGCAGGTAATCGGTGATTCCCATGCCGGAGTCATCCTTGCTGTCGGGTGCGTCGGGTACGTATCCGGACTTCTCGAGGCCGGAGACCTGGACGTAGTAGTCCAGAACGGTGTCGGTCTCTCCGGGGGTTCCGGTGGTGGTGAACTTGTTGCCGCTGATGGCATCGCCGTTGACCTTGAACACGGCGGAACCGGTCCATCCGTTGGTCAGGTCATAGGTGATCTCGTGCTCGCCTGCGGAGACCTTGAGGAAGAATCCATTCGCCATTCCATCGGAGATATCTTCTGCAGGGAGGATTCCCTTGGCCATCGCATTCCCGTCGATGTAGACGTTCGCGATACCCTCGTTGGCGTAGACGTAGACAGTGTAGACATCGTAGTCGATGTTTGCCGTGACCTTCTTGGTCTTACTAGCTCCAATTTCGGGGTCGTATTCACTCGACGTACCGGTAAACTTGATGTTCTTTCCGTCCGAGTCGACCCATCCCTTGAACGCAGCATTCTCGACGGGTGCCTCATCAACAGTAGACACCTTGTTGCCACCATTGAAATCGTATGCGGTCATCCAGAGGACGTCTGCAACGAAGAACTGGGTGTTGTCCTTCTTGTCCAGGATCTTCTGTGCGACAGCATCGATGGAGGAACCGGCCTTGACATAGGCGATGTTGTTCACGGTGACAGGTCCGCTGAAGGACGCGTCCGCACCGGTGACGTCCTTGGATGTCAGTCCGATGTAGAGGTCCTTGACGGTGAGGTTTCCTGCAGCCTTGGAGTCGGTCTCGGGAGCCACGGTGACGGTTCCGTTCACGACGAGTGCACCCGTACTGGCGTCCGCATTCGCAGTCTTACCGGAGGGGACCACGAAGGTTCCATTGACGGTGAGATTATCGAATGTGAAGGTTCCGACGACCTCGAGAGTCGCTCCGGTCGCGATGCTGAAGAAGTCCCCATCCATCACGAAAGCTCCACCTGTCGCAGCGGTGGTTCCGGCATAGACGGTTCCTGCAGAGATGGCAAATGATTCACCACTGCTATCGGCGACAGTGGTTCCGGTGAGGACGAGCTTGCCCTCGACGTTCTCGGCGGCGATTCCGGTGGCCTTGACGGACACGACGGATGCGCTTCCGACGGTGATGGTTCCGATGAGGGCACCCTTCGTCGTAACATCCTGGCTAGAGGCCATGGTGAACTTCATTCCATCCCCGAGGGTCAGGGAGCTGACGGTCAGGGTTGTGTTGACCTTCGTAGTGCCATCCATCTCTGTGACCTGCTTTCCATCGACGTTGATGGTGGTGCAGTCATCGTTCCCGACGAACGAGACGTCCCCTGCGGAGACCGCTCCGTTGATCGTGATGTTGGATGTGACCTTGTCCATGACGGCGATGGCATTCTCCAGGGTGGAGATGACGTTCCAGTCTCCGTCGTAGTCGTAGTACGCTCCGGCGATGGGTGCACCCTTGGACATGAGTTTGGCCTCATTGACGCCCGAAGTAGAACTGTCATCAACCGAATCTCCGTACTCGAGCGAATTGCTGACGCCCTTGTTCACGTAGAGGTAGCCGTTGACGACGATCGCACTGGAGAACTTGTCGTTAGCGGTATTGGGAGCGTCAACGTTCATGGCGGTGGTGGAGAACTTGGTCTCGGCGATGATGTCGGACTCGGTCTTCAGGACACCGTCGATGGTCAGGGTGACGCCGTTCTTGAGGTACAGGGAGGCCACTCCCTCGGGGATGTAAAGTGTGATCCCGTCGCGGAGTGTCAGGTTGGAAGACAGGGTGACGTTCCCGGTCTGCCTGGTGACCTCGACGACCGATCCGTCGGCCGCATTGGCCAGGGCGGTGAGGAGGTTGGTGTAGGTGACGGGTCCGTTCTTCTCCTCGGACCTGACGGTGACGTCGCAGACGACATCGCGGGTCTTGTCGTTGGCCTTGTTGGCGAACTCGAGGGTTCCGTTGACGATGACCTGCTCCTCGGCACTGTTGTTCATGATGGCCCCGCTGGCGAACTTCACGACGACGTCCTGTCCGCCCGTCTCGGGTCCGATGGTCATCTTAGCTTCGGTGTCGAAGTTGACAGTGACCCCTGCGGGGACGTCCACGTTCTCCTTGACGACGAGGTCCCCATAGATCGTGACGACCTTGGAGGCGTTAGTGTTGGACGCATCGGCGACCGCCGCGACGGCGGTTCCGAAGGAGGCGTAGTTGTAGGTCGTGACGGCATCGACACCGGTTCCGGTGATGATGACGTAGTATGCGGCGGAGATCGTACCGGTGCCGGCGATCTTGTTGCTGGCCGTGATGAGCCCGGTGACCTCGATGTCCCCCTGGTTGGTGATGGGCATGACGACACCGTTCGCTCCGAGTGCGGAGACGGTTCCGGAAACGGACATGTTGCCCGTGTTGGAAAGGTTGACGTAGTTTCCGATGGTCAGATCGGAAGCGACGGTGACCCCTCCGACGTACTCTGCAGCGGTGGTGCTGCCTGTGAAGTAAACCTTGTCTCCACCATCGATGCCCATGTTCACCCTGTCGGTGACCGTGGCATTGCTGGAGGATGCGCTGAACGTGAATCCGGCGGCGACGGATCCGGAGACGTCCATCTTCGCAGTGTAGACGTTGTCATCCGTGTGTCCAGTGGCCGTGCTCTTCTTAGTGCTGACATCCTCGGTCACGACGATGCTTCCGACGGTCGCCTTCTCAAGGTAGGTGCTCCTCTGGCTCATATCGAATACGATGGTGTTCACCGCACCATCATCGAGAACGACGGACTCCAGGGTCTTTGTCGCCTTCTTCAGGACGAGCCCCTCATCGGTGATCTTGAGCGAGGAGGTCTGCTTCTCGAAGAGGAACGACGTGATGTCCACGGAGACATCGTCGGCTGCGAGATAGATTGTCGCGATCCCGCTTCCACTGACGTTCGCGGGCCTCTCGGCCGCGGCGTTGTTGATGACGACCGTTCCCTTGTCGTAGAGCGCGAAGTCGTTGCTTCCGTATCCGAAGCTTCCGTTCATGGTGAAGGTACCGTAGACGGTCATGCGGGCATCCTCTCCGGTGGCGACGACTCCCGTGGTAGAGACGGTCATGTCCCCGTTGACGGCGACTCCGTCGGCGACGTTGGTGTTGTCCCCGATGGCGACGGTCTCGGAAGTCTTGATTACGTTCAGGACACCGTAGACCATGACTGTTCCGTCGATGACGGCGTCGCCTGCGGACGTCGTGCTTCCGATGGAGAGCACTCCCTTCTCGTTGATGGTGACGACGGCGCCCTCCTCGACGGTCATCTTGGCGGTCCCTGCTCCGGAACCTGCGACGATGAGCTCTCCGTCGATCACGAGGGTCCCCTCGACGATGAGGTTGCCGTTGATGGTGATGGACGTTCCGGTGGTGATGGTCCAGACCTTGCCCTCGGGAACGATGACGTTCTGGAGGGATCCGTAGGTCCTGTCCTGGACGGCCTCTCCGGAGACCTCGAGGTCGAAGGTGGTACCGAGAACGGTGGCGGTGGACACGACGCATCCGACGCTTCCGCTGTTGTCGAAGGTCCCCGCTCCGGTGACCTCTCCCTTCTGTCCGATGATGCTTCCGTTGTTCTTGAGGACCGCGTTGCTGGCGACATCGATCTTCGCGTTCTCGGCGAGGGTGATGGAGCCGGTGTTGGTCATGGTGATGCCGGAGCCGAGGGAGAGCGTTCCGGTGACCTCCACGTCGGACTTGACGGTGACGAAGGCCTTCTTTCCATCAGTAGCCTCCACTGTGAGGTTCTCGACTTTGACGTCTATGTCGAGGGTCTCCCTCTCGCCGAGGGTGATGGTTCCCTCTGAGATCATCCCCTGTCCCTCATCGGAACTGAGCTTGACGGATCCCTGGGAGATGACGAAGTTCCCTTTGACGCCCTCGAATGTGGCAGTAGACTGGTTGCCGACAGGTCCGGTCTTCACGATTCCGTTCAGAGCATTCTCTGTGGCGACCACTGTGAGCTCTTTGCCCTCGGGCACAGACACAGGAGTAGTAGACACTGTACCTGCAGGGACAATCAGGGTGACCTTGGAGTTATTCTCGTCAGCAAGTTTGGTCAGTGCGTCTTCGACGGTGGTCGATGTGACCTCTTTCTTGTCTCCGTCGGTGACGGTCACGTTGAATGCTCCCGCATCACCGATCAGGTAGATCTTGCCCTTCTCAGTACCAGCGGATGCGACACGGTCAGCGGTAGCATTGGTCGCAGTGTCGACATAGAGTCCTGCGACGAGGACCTTCAATCCGTCGGTCGCAGTCGTGGTGTAAATCGCATCGGGGTTCTGCTCGTAGTTCCCGCTCACTGCGACGATTCCCTTGTTGTCGAGCTCTCCTCCGAGACGGAGTCCCTGTGCGGTGACCTTCGACTCCGTGTCGACGGTGAGCTTTCCGTCGGCCTTGATCCCGAAGTAGTCGTCGACTCCCTGTTCGTTGTTGGACACGGGCGTGGACAGTTTCGCTTCGACATTAGAGTCGGTGACGGTCAGGTTGATCGTCCTGATGCCTCTCTCAGCGCCTTCGACGATGACGTCCGCATTCTGGATGGCAGTGGTGTTGCTCGCGCCGGTGGCATAGATCGCCCTGTTGCCGCCGTCGATGTTGACAACGGTCCTCACGGGGGTGGTGGTCTCGCCGGTCTTTCCCTCTGCACCTGCATCTGCCATCTTTCCGATGGTCACATTGGTTCCGGTGATCCCGAACCCGATGTCGTTGCAACAGTCGATGTTCAGCGTCGCACCGGCATCCTTGGCGTACACGCTGAGCGTGTTGCCTGTTCCTGTAACGGATATGGCGGAGGCGCCGGCCCCGGACTTACCGGTGTCGTACAGTCCGTGATTGGTGATCGTGTTCTCTCCGGAGAGCTCTACGTTCAGAGATCCAGCGTACGTGAAGATCTCGGACCCGTTGTAGTTCGTGAGGATGAGCGTGCCGTTGTCGAAATCCCAGGGCTTCGTCTCGGTCGTGCCTTCAGCCATTGTCGCAGTGACATCGGACTTCAGGACGATCTTGGTGGAGACATGCGTGAAGTCGAAGGTGTACGTGGTGACCTCGTCTCCATACTCCGTCACTTTCTGAGGATCACTCTCGTCGACCTTAAGGACCTCTTTCACAGTGATTTCGACCTTGGATCCGTCCTTGGGAATGAGGAACTCGTAGGCTGCGGCATTCACAGCGGCGTATACTTTTGTCTTCGTATCGCCCACGATTCCATTCCATTCCTGGTCATAGATCCTCAGAGCGCTGTTTTTCTGAATGATCTCGAAATAGTCAGCGCCTGTGATTCCCGTGAGCACTACTGCAGAGTAATCTGCGGCTGCAGGAGTTGCTGTTTCACCACTTCCTACAAAAATATCGTTGAAGTTGTATGTAGTGCTGTTTCCCGCGGCCATACCCGCGGTCGAGCTACCGGTGAAGGTAACTTTGTTGTCGGAGACGACAGCTCCGAGAGAACTCTCGAAGCTGATGTCCAGACCTCCCACTTTCTCGGTGGAAGAATTGACTGCAGCGTCCGCCCCATCGACGACGGGCATGACTGCTGCGAACGCGCAGACGACCATCGCCATGACGGCGAACGAGGAAAGCAGCTTTGCTTTCTTGCTTTTGTTCATATTCATTCTATCAAATCCTCCCGACCTCGCCGGGAAGTTCGACGAACGCCCCCCTCCCTTCGGAGAGGGTCCCATCCGTCAATATCGCCTGAAACGTCCTCCGTATTTAGCTAGTACTGAATAGTACTCAGGTACTGTGTAGTACAACGCGTACAAATTAGTACGTTATCTCCGACACACATGGAGCAGAATCCCGAGCCCCGTACGGGGAAGGACGTCCCGGAGACCCATGAGACGGACGGAGGTCAGGATGGGGAGAAAAGGAAGAAGATCCCCAGGCACGTCGAGAAGAAGAGGGCCCTCGAGATGAGGTACGCCCCGGACATCCTCACCTACATCCTCTCGCATCCCCTGTGCATCAGGCAGGACCTCAGGCGGGACGTCGTCGTCAACGGGTATTCCCTGAGGGACACCCTCGACGCCCTGTGGACGGAGCACCTGGTGGACCTCAAGTCATGGAGGGAGAAGAAGGGCGAGGCCCAGTATCATTGCATCCTGACCGAGAAGGGCGTGAGGGTCGCCGGCCTCCTGATGCTCGTGGAGGACCTGAACCGCACCGGAGGGAGCTTCGAGGACCGTCTCATGGTGGACAGACTGCTCACTGACATCTACGGCGAGACGTACGGGGAATCCCTGGAGCTCGCCAGGAACCCGCCCTCCGGGATCGACTACGTGGGACCGGACGAGGACGGGAAGCCGGAGAAGAAGTAAGATACTCGTAAACCAGTTCCTTAAGGTCCTGTTACGTGTCCCCTGACACTTACAGCACGGGTCCCGCGACTACGGTCATCGGTGCGATTCTTCCGATCGGCTTCATGCACGTGCCCGAGGAGGCAGTGGTGTGCGGGAATGCCCAGAGACACGGATGCGTTGCCAGAATCGGAGCACGGCACGATCCGACCTCCGCGGATCACGCGACCGGCTCACAAATAGATTAATATAAAACCTAGTTATCCGTGGTTTATCCCCACTTAGCTCAGACTGGCCAGAGCGGCTGACTGTAGAGTGTCTTCGGAAGAAACCGATACAGCCGCTGAAATCAGCAGGTCCCCTGTTCAAATCAGGGAGTGGGGACCATCCTTTTCCAGCATACTTCCTGAGAAGCCATCCGCGGTTTTTTGTCGTTTTTTGCAGAGTACCACTTTCAGTGGTCCTCATGTCGGTCTTTGACAGGGATCACAGGAGGCAACTCCAGGCCGACATCAAGGCCAGCAGGATCGACCCCGACGACCTCCTCCCGGACCTCATCGAATGGATCGAGGTGACCTACTACAACCTCTTCTGCAATCTCGAGACCGGAGTCCATGTCGCATGTCCTGCGACACGTCGTGGCAACGTCGCGTACGCGCATCGTCAATCCCAGAAGAAATCGGATTTAGCGAGGATCTTACGCAAAGCGCATATCTCCCATAGGATCGGGAATGCGACGTACTCGCATCTGTTCCTCCAGACCTTGACATTCGATCACAAGAACATGACCTTCGCGAACCTGTACATGAAATCCGGATTGTATATCGCCGAGATCGTCAAAAGATTGTATCAGAGCGATCGCCTGAAGGAACTGTATCCGGAACGTGAAGCCCGTCTGAACCATATATTCAAGGAACAGGTGTTCGGCCTCGCACCGACTATGATCATCTACAGGATCACCCTCTCATTCCTACTGGGTTTCAGCGATGATTACGAAGCAGAAGAGCATAACTTCAAACAATGCGATTCGCTGAAATTCTCGAAGAATGGAGCCCTCGTCGAGAAACTCAAGGAACTCTATGGTTTCTGAACCGATGGGGGAGACTCTATCATCTTAACTCTCGTTCATCACCCATCTACTTGAGCTATAGCTTAAATAGGATGCAACATTATGTACCATTATCCTGATAAGACCCGTAAGTTTGGTTGCCGTTGGGTGGCCATCATGGCTTACGGGCGATGGATCTTCTTCTCGATTACACTGATGAATCTGGATTCACCGTTCTCGTAAGATCTGTGTATCGATCCGACCACCAGATCAGCGATCTGCACGTTCTTATTGTGATGGGATATCACCTTGTTACATTCCTTCAGATTGCATCCGCATCTCGAAGAACAGGACATCGCGAGTTCCTTCATCGATCCAAGCGTCATGAAGCTATTATCATCTACTTCCAGATCGACGTCATGCCCAGAAACACACTGCATCGATTGTATCATCAGATCCTCCAGAACCGATGAGTACAATGCATTGCCATACAAGCCGTAGTACTCACTCCTGTAATCGTGTTTGTCAGCGACGATGTAGACAATATCCACACAGCAACCTGAAAGTGCACACAACACTGGCTCGATCCTCTCGGGTAGCGAATTGTAGAATTTGAATTCCTTCGGGCCACTAGGAATGGCCTTGATGGCCGGCAGCAATTGACGCCGGTGTGACACGATGATCGCAGCCATCGTGAAGAACCTCGATCCAGACCCCGTATCCCCTGATTCATCGATAGCTATCAACCACGTCATCCAAAACATCAACCCTTGCAAACGCCCCATTATGAAAGAGTCCTCTGCCAATCCCTTTCTTATGCAGAATGGCTCTATACAGGCGATACCTCCACGTGTATAATAGCTATCGTCATATGAACCGCCAATAGACCTACTGTATCCCCGAGATCCGTCGTTCCATTGCCATTTTCGATGTTGTTTTTATATCATGTTCGACAATGACGGGACATCCTGATAAGTCCCGTAAGTTGGTCGTGAATTCGGCCCTTAGTACTTACGGGCGACGGATACCTTTTTGCTCAGGATCCGGGAATTTCGGTTATAAAAACCTCATGGAATCGGTTCATCGAGATACATCCTACTGCATGGAATGTACACTACCAAATTGGTAGGGTGTTGGTAGGACTTCAGATCTTCTTTCCCGACCAAGAGTAGACCTTCGTATTGACCTCCCTGCCCGTCTCCGTCAATAATCCCACTTCACTCATGAGTCTGACATCGGCCCTCGCTGTATTCAAGGATACTTGGTATTGATTCTGTATCGATCTCACTGTGGTTGTTCCACCAGCCATAAGACTGGTGATTATCCTAACCTGCCTGTCGTTCAATCCATAATCAGACAGCTTCACCTTCATCGAACGCTCTTCCTCAATCTTTCTTTTCAGATAATCTTCGAACTTATCGACCGAATCCATCAGTGCTCTGAGATTATAGAGTATGAAATAGGTCATGTCGTTGCCATCGGTCTCTCCGAACACGTACGACTCCTCATACCTGCCCTTATGATCCTTGATGTATCTTGATAGAGCGAGATATTCCATCAGCCAATATCCACTCTTCAGTTCGTACCAGTAGAACAATGTGCGTGCGACACGTCCATTGCCATCCTCGAATGGATGTATGTATGCGATCGCGTAGTGAAGGACTATCCCCTTTATCACAGGATGAAGGAACTCCTCCTCATCGTTGATGAAATCACAAAGTTGTTGCACTGCAGATTCCACTTCATCCATAGGTATTGGATGATGGAACACCTCTCCGGAAAGGGAATCCTGTACGACGACGTCATCATTGTCACGGAAAACCCCCATGCACCCTTCATCCAACGTCCCTTCGGTCACAATCCTGTGTATGTCCCTGATCAATTCGGGAGTCAGAGGCTGTTCGGTATGGTCCTTTATGAACCGCATAGCCTTGTAATTGTTGACTATCATACGTTCCGATTTGTCCTTGGGACGGATGTTCTTGCGTAGCATCTCTTTCGCATTCTTGGTTGTAGTGACCGCTCCCTCCATCTGACTGGATGCGATGGACTCCTCCATGAGGGAACTGACGGAATAGTACACCTTCCTATGCGGATCAATCGTATCGGGGAATAGTCCCACAGATGCCCTCATGTCGAATTCATGAAGCATCTTCATAATCCTGTCCGATATGGAATAATGGTAATGCGTATTGCCGAACACCAATGCGATGCTACTGTCCATGCGAGCCAACTTCATCCTTGCCCACACGGCGTCTGGATCGAACGGTCCTGTATCCCTCCGACGCACCTCCGACCAATGGAGATATCTCCGGTTGAAATCCTTCGCATATTCCTTTATCCCCTCGGACAGAACCGCTCTGGATTCCCGCTCGTCCGATAGAATAAGATCTATCTGTGGAGGGTTTCTAGGCAGATGCATGTTCGATGATGTCTGAGTGGATATAAATACCCTACCAAATTGGTAGGGTGTTGGTAGGGTATTGGTAAGGTCAATCCGAACACGGTTGGCCCCTCGATCAACTGTGGATCCTGCGCCCAACTTCCGATCTGTGGTACTTACCGGCCATGGAATCCGCCACGATCTCGAATACCCCGTCGGAGGGACTCTCGCCCCATCCAACATCCATCCTGTGCTCTTATCCTCACATACCTAGATATGTTATCCCATTACTTTGACAGCAGGCGTCGATCATCGATGGAACCGAGTGGATTCTGGTTTTGTCATGACCAGGGGCAATTCATCATTTACGGCTAATCAACCCTCAGGACGTTCAAGGCTAATAGAAACGACAATTTATCGGCTCCTATCGGGGGCCTGATATGGGCCCAAGCGTCCTCCGAACGCTTCAGCTTGGATGGTGTGATCCGCACATTCAAGACCGGGGGGGGGCGGATACTTCGGCATGATACTGTCCTCCTTCTTCCCCGTTTATATACTCTCCATGATGATTCCAATCCATGGACCGGATCTTGTCTGCAATGTTGGTCGCTGTCATCGCGGCCATCGGCATCTGTTCGCTGTCGGATCCCTCTTCCGGGGAGGGGACCGGCATCGAATCGGATGGCATCGCGTATACGCTCGATGACGATGGGACGGCGACGGTCTCCGGGTACACGGGGGCAGGCGGGATCGTGGTGATCCCCCAGTCCGTCACACACGATGGGAAGGAGTATGCCGTGAGGTCGATAGGCGAGAGCGCGTTCAAAGAGGCCGCCGGACTGACCGGCATCGTCATCCCCGATACCGTCGAAGAGATGGGGCATGAGGCGTTCAGCGGGTGTGAGAGTCTGGAGTACGCCTACATCGGATCGGGCATCGATTCGATTCCCGAACGTGCATTCTACGGATGCGGATCGCTGACCGAGGTCGCCGGGATGAAGAATCTGAGGGCCATAGGCGATTGGGCATTCGTCAGCACGGGACTTAGGACGTTCCACATACCCGATACGGTGACCTCCATCGGAGACTATGTGTTTCCGACTCTGGACACCGTGACCATTGGCAGCGGGGTCTCGGAGATCGGAGAGGATCCGTTCGGCAGTTTCCATCCATATTTCCATGTCTCCAAGGGGAATGCGACATTCTCATCCCTGGATGGTGCTCTCTACAGCAAGGACATGCGCGTCCTGGCCATGTATCCATATGACAGCGGTCCTTCCAACGTCGTGGTCCCTGAGACGGTCGAGCACATCGCGGATCGTGCGTTCGAATTCTCGCACATCGTGTCCATCGACCTGAACAATGTGACGAGCATAGGGAACGGATCGTTTAGACAAAGCTCATTGAGGTCCCTGGATGTGCCCGGGACGGTCACGTCCGTGGGGAGCCACGCGTTCGAGGAGTGCCAGGACCTGGAGGACGTGACCTTCGACACGGGCGCGGTCTGGATCGGAAGCGAGGCCTTCACCGAATGCCAGAACCTGCTGTCGATATCGTTCTCGGGGCCCGTCGTCGAACTTGAGGAATATGCGATAAGGGACTGCGAGTCACTCCAGTCGATACACTTCGGAGACAGTATGACGAAGGTCCCCAGGGGCACATGCGTCAATTGCCCGTCCCTGGAGACGATCACCGGGATGGAAGGGGTGGAGGTGATCGAAGACTTCGCGTTCCGTGATGCCAAGCTCGAATCGTTCACCGTCCCAGAATCCGTGACACATATCGGCAAACATGTACTGTCCGGGGAGCTCAAGACCGTCACCCTGGGCAGCAAGGTCGTCTCGATAGGCGTACGCACATTCGACGGAAGCAATCTCGAATCCATCCATGTGGCCGAAGACAATCCCGCATTCACGTCGATAGACGGCGTCCTGTATGACAAGTCCGTGTCGACCCTGCTGATCTGTCCCGGGAGCTTCAGCCATCTCACCGTGCCGGAAGGCGTAAGGACGATCGGCGAATCGGCATGCAACAGAAACGACAGGCTCGTATCCGTAGACCTTCCTGACAGTCTGGAACGCATAGAGGACTGTGCATTCCTCTGGTGTAGCAACATAACTGAAGTGACACTTCCCGAATCGCTCACGCACATCGGTGTTGAATCGTTCGGCAGTTGCGAAAGACTGTACAGCATCTCCATACCAGGATCCGTGACATGCATCGACACATATGCATTCAACCTATCAGGATTGAAGAGGGTTCAGTACAACTGCACGGATGCGACCGTAGACGAGTCCGCGTTCCAGGTCTACCGTGAGATCACGTTCTATACGGACGGCATAGAGCTGTCTCCCGATGCCGTCGGAAAGGCCGTGGCCGAGTACAGACCGATCGACGAGTACTCCGAATGGACCGAGGATGATGATGGAGCCGACACGTGGATACTGGCTGCCATCGCAGGGATCGTCTTCGTGACGATCGCGGCCGTCTGGATGTTCAGAAGGACTAAGGAATGAAGTGATGGGACCCTGCCCTTGGGCAGTGATGCCCAAGGCAATCCCATGCCGAAGCTACGGGAACATTGTGATTTCAACAGAGCGTATTGATCGATTTCGATCACGATTACGACACTACATGCCTCTGTGAAGAAGCAACCTCGTCATCGCATATCCTTTCCAAATAGAACTGGAGGCTCCTGAAAACACACATGTACGGTCTAACAACACATATGATGCACACACCATAGCCTTCATTGTCATGCGGAACCGTGTGAGAACCGAGAGATGACATTGCACAGGCAACGTTTTGAATCGAGACGACGGTCCACCCGCATGGACGACGGGGTTGCGATCGCAGTTATCGTCATGGCCGTGCCCATCATTCTGCTGACGGGCCTGGTCTCCATGCTGGTGCTCGGCAACGTGTACATACTCCTGGGAAGTGTGTCCCTGCTGCTGATCGTCCTCGGGGCCGTCATGCTGACCGGCCGCGGGTCCGGAATCGTGGCCGGGATCAACCATATGTCCGCCGCCGAGAGGACGGGATACTACCTCCCCCGCCTGTCCAAAGCCGTAGGGATGTTCCTACTGTCCTGGTCCGTCCTGCCGGTCGCGATAGCGATCGGGACGACCGCAGTGGGAGTCTCCCTGACGATCGGCATCGCTGTGACGGCATGGACATTATGGTACTGCAACACCCGTTGCCGCATCCCGTCCCGGACATGAGAGATGGTCGAAAGATCATCCCGATAGGAAAGCCTCGATGCGGTCCCCTGCGTTCTCGCGGATATTCATGTAGAAGAAATCGTAGTCCTGCCCGTGGTAGCTCTGCGGGCCGAACAGCGCCTCGGCACCGTTCGAATAGACCTCCGGATCCACAGACTCCACAATCACACTTCCCCTGTCGAGGTCCACCCGCGCATCGGCGAAGCCCTCGACCACCCTGTATCCCCCGTTCCCGTCGGAAGTCAGGCATCCGAGGTTATCCTCCGTCCCCGCATACGTGCCATCGGTACTCCAGTTCAGGGGGTTTATGCAGACGGACCCCCCCCCCGGGACCACCATGTTGTAATGGCCGATGTTCCCGGGGCCCTCGGTGTTCCAAGACACCACCACCCCATTGTCTGTCGCACCCGTCGCCATCCTGACGTGCGAATTGGCGGCCAGCCAGTCCTTGGTGGCGGCATTGCCGATCATGTACGCGGCGACCATCCTGTCATAGACCTCCGGATGCCGCTCCATATACTCGTCGAGGATTATCATGATCATCATGGACCCCTGCGAGTGTCCGGCGAGGATGAACGGCCTCCCGTCGTTGTGGTTCTCGAAATAGTAATCCAATGCGGCGAACACGTCGGCCCTCGGCTCCCCGGACTCGCGTTCCACCATCTCCGGCTGCGTCAGCCCCGCGAGGCTGGCCGCATCGATCTGCCTGTAGTACGGGGCGAAGATGTTGGCCAAACCGTTGAACACGGTCGCCTGGCGCTCGTAGATCATGTTGGCCTTCTCGCGCATATCCGCGTTGTATATGGTGCACTCCTCGCCGTCATAGCCTGGGACGAACGTCGTGGGATAGAGATAGATTACATCCACCTCGTGCTCTATACTCCCCGGAAGCCTCATCCAGTTGTCCACATCGGAGTAATCGGATGCCTGAACAGCCGTGTCGTGATCCGAGTCTGAGACATATGCATACGCCAATACGACAGCGATGACCACTGCTATGACCGAAATGGTCGCGACCCTCGTCCTGGCATCCATGTGTGTAACCTCTGTCCGGGTGCGTCGTGTGCACACATGCGGGCGGTCATTCACCCTTGAACGTGCTCTTGTAGTTGTTCCCCCAGATCTCCATGGCTTTCAGGATCGGACGCATCGTCTCGCCGAGCTCGCTCAGTGAGTACTCGACCCTGGGAGGGACCTCCGGATACTCGATACGCACGATGATGCCGTCGCTCTCCATCGAGCGGAGGTTCTCCGTCAGGACCTTCTGGCTGATCCCCGGGATCGTCCTCAGGAAGTCGCTGTAGCGCTGCGTCCCGGCGAGGAGGTCGCGTATAATCAGAGGCTTCCACTTGTTTCCAATCAGCATCACGGTGGTCGCCACGGGGCATGCCGGGAGGTCTTCTTTGGATATCATCAGGTAGCACCCCTGTATCGAAAAAGGTAGGAATTGATTCTTACAAAAAGGTTCGTCCTCGAGTTAAATAATACCGCGATAATCACCTTCTCGCAGGCATTGCCGCCGAGAACTGCGCGACGATGCCTCGAAGGAGAGATAGAATGTCGCTCAAGAATCTGTTCGGAAGGAAGACAAACAACACCCCCGCATCCGCATGCGGTTCCGCATGCGGTGCCGGAGACAAGAAGGCCGCCGCTGCCTGCGGTTCCGCGTGCGGTGCCGGTGACAAGAAGACCAGCTCGGCGTGCGGTTCCGCATGTGGAGCAGGAGACAAGAAGGCCGCCGTTGCCTGCGGCTCGGCCTGCGGTGCCGGTGACAAGAAGGCGAGCCCCGCATGTGGTTCCGCGTGCGGCGCTGGGGACAAGAAGACCGGCTCCGCGTGCGGCTCGGCCTGCGGCGCAGGAGACAAGAACTGAACCCAAACCTGCCCCGTCCCTGCGACGGGGCGACACTTACCCAGGTGGAACATGGACTACTTCGCTTTCCAGTGGCACATCACAGAAGCATGCGACCAGAGATGCAAGCACTGCTACATCTACGCGCTCGGCAGCCATGCAAAGTTCAAGGAGATGACCTTGGACGACATGGACAGGACCATCCTCCAGATCGAATCGTTCTGCGAGAGGGCGGAGCGCATCCCATACGTATACCTCACCGGAGGGGACCCGATACTCCACCCCATGTTCTGGACCCTCACCGGGAAGCTCAGGGAGCATGGCATACCCTTCGCCATCCTCGGGAACCCGTTCCATCTGAACGACGATGTGTGCAGGAGACTCAGGGAGGACGGCTGTCTGAAGTACCAGCTGTCCCTGGACGGCCTGGAGGCCACCCACGACCGCATACGCTGCCTCGGCTCCTACGGGGCCACGCTCAGGGCCATACCGGTCCTGAGGGGGGCGGGCATCGACGTCGCGATCATGGCCACCGTCTCCAAGTGGAACTTCAGGGAGATCCCCGAGCTCGTCGACGTCGCGGTGGAGAACAATGCGGACATATTCTCGTTCGCACGCTACTGCCCGGATGCCGACAGCGCGGACACCTGCTGCTCCCCCGAGGAGTACCGCTGGATGCTGGGGGAGTGCTGGGGGAGGTTCGAGAGATACCGCGACTGCGGCACCACGTTCAACCTGAAGGACCACCTGTGGACCCTCTTCCTCTACGAGAAGGGGCTGTTCGACCCGGACGGGTACCCCGACGACGAGTACGTCTACGACGGGTGCAACTGCGGGAACTGCCATGTGACCATCCTGCCAGACGGCTCGGTATACGCCTGCAGGCGCATGGAGAGCAGGATCGGCAACGCCCTCACGGACGACCTGTACGACCTGTTCACCGGACCCGGGATGGACAGGTACAGGGAGTACGAGAGGTTCGAGAAGTGCTCCAGGTGCGAGCTGCTACGCTTCTGCCGCGGATGCCCCGCGGTCGCCGCGGGCGCGACAGGCGACATGTACGCACCCGACCCCCAGTGCTGGAAGGTCATAGTCCCGGAGTGTGACTGAGATGGACGCACATGGATGCATGAGGAGGCTCGAGGAGGCCGGGATCCTGGCGTTCGCCACCGTTGACGGGAACGGGTCACCACAGGTCCGCAACATAAGCGCCATCCACTACGAGCCGGACGCCATGTACTTCTTCACCGCAAGGGGGAAGGGGTTCTGCAGGGAGCTCATGGACGACGGCCGCTTCCAAGCGCTCGGATACACCTCCAGGAAGGAGATGATCCGCATCTCCGGTAGGGCGACGCCCGCCGAGGACCAGGAGAGGTGGATGTCCGTCATATTCGACGAGCAGCCGTACCTGTCCAACGTGTACCCCGGCGAGACGCGCGACATCGGCATCGTGTTCGAGGTCAGGTCCGCCACCCTGGAGTACTTCAACCTGGGCGTCCGCCCGATAGACCGCGGGACATACGGCATCGGAGGTGCGGTTACGAAAGACAAGGGGTTCGTGATATCCGACGGCTGCACCGGCTGCGGCACATGCGCGAGGGGCTGTCCCCAGGGCGCCATCGTCCCGGGAAGGCCGTACCGCATAGATCAGAGCCACTGCCTGCACTGCGGGCGCTGTGCGGAGAACTGCCCGTCCATGTCCATAGGGAGGCTTTGAGACGAACGGGATCATGAGAGGGATGAAGGAACGCCGCACGATACGCAGGTTCCAGGACAGGCAGGTGCCGATGGAGGACCTGGACAGGATCCTGGATGCCGCGGCATACTCGCCCAACGCGGGCAACAGACAGACCACGGTGACGCTGGTCTGCAGGGATGTGAACATAAACAGGGCGCTGGGACGCATCAACAGATCGGCATTCCACGGACGGGTGTCCTCCGGGATCGACTACGTCTCCGTGGACGAGCCGAGCATCGCCGACGACCCTAGCATCAAGAACGCGTTCTACGATGCCCCGACCGTCATCACCCTGTTCGGACCCGGCGACTTCCTCTACACCGCGCCGGACTGCTGGATCATGGCATCCAACATCGCGCTCGCCGCATATTCCATGGGCATCGGGTCCTGCATACTCGGCAGGGCCGAGGAGACCTTCGACTCGGAGATCGGCCGCAGGCTGGTCGCGGAGAACGGGATCCCGGAAGGGTACACGGCCGCGGTCCACATCGCACTCGGATATCCTGACGGCGGGTTCCCCGAAGCGAAGCCCAGGACGTATCCGGAACGCATCGTCGTGGGACGATATGATGACGGCCGATACGAAGAGTGAAGTGGACAGGCTCAGAACGTCCCTCATCGATGCCCTGATAGGGGAGTCGCCCGGATACTCCGGCATACGCATCCCGGATGACGTGCAGGGACAGCGCGACCTGCTCCGCGCCCTGATGAACGTCCGCCCGGCAGGACCCGCGTCCGACGAGCTCATACGCATCCAGGATGCGTACCTGTCCCTCAGGCGCGAGGAGAAGGGTGTGGTCAGGGTCCGCGACATCCCGGAGGTCCGTCCGCGCATCCGCCTCTGGCAGGGCGACATAACCAGGATCGAGGCGGACGCCATCGTGAACGCAGCCAACTCGGGGATGACCGGATGCTACCAACCGAATCACGCATGCATAGACAACTGCATACACACCTTCGCCGGGATCCAGCTGCGCCAGAGATGTTCCGAGGAGATGGTTGTGCAGGGACGTCCCGAACCTACCGGCTCGGCCAGGATCACGCCCGGATACAACCTCCCGGCCAGGAACGTCATACACACGGTCGGCCCGATCGTCCGCGGCGAGCTCACCGGGAGGCATCGCGACGATCTCGCATCATGCTACCGTTCATGCATGGAGCTCGCGGATGCCAACGGACTCGAGAGCATAGTGTTCTGCTGCATATCCACAGGGGTGTTCGGATTCCCCGGCAAGGAGGCGGCGGAGATCGCCGTGGACACCGTGTCCCGGATACTTCCGAGGACCGGCCTGGACGTGGTGTTCGATGTGTTCACCGACAAGGACAGGAGGATCTATGAGAGCATACTCGGATGACCCGGCCGGGATCGCGGACGCGGTCTCGGATGCTGACGCGGTGCTCATCGGAGCAGGGTCGGGACTCTCCACGTCGGCGGGGCTTACGTACGACGGGGACAGGTTCCACAGACTCTTCCACGATTTCGAGGAACGGTTCGGGATCACCGACATGTACACGGGAGGGTTCCGCAGGTTCCCTGACGAGGAGACGTACTGGGCGTGGTGGAGCCGCCACATCTGGCACAACCGCTACGACGTGCAGGTGAACGGGGCGTACCGCGACCTTCTGCAACTTGTGAGGGACAGGGAGCACTTCGTCATAACCACGAACGTGGACCATCAGTTCGTCATGAACGGCTTCGATGAGGGTCGCGTGTTCGCGGTGCAGGGCGACTACGGTCTCCTGCAATGCGCGAACGCGTGCACCGACGACACGTACGACGACAGGGACATCGTATCGGAGATGGTCATCGGACAGAAGGACATGCGCGTGCCCTCCGGACTCGTCCCCCGCTGCCCGGTGTGCGGAGGGAGGATGGTGCCCAACCTGCGGTGCGACGACAAGTTCGTCCAGGATGCGAGGTGGCATGCGTCCAAGGAGAGGTACGAGTCGTTCCTCCGCGAGCACGGCGGCTCCAAGGTCCTGTTCCTGGAGATGGGCGTGGGCCCCAGCACTCCCGGATGGATCAAGTACCCGTTCTGGAACATGACGTACTCGAACCCTGATTCGACATACGCCTGCATAGGGTACGAGCATTCCGTGTGCCCGAAGGAGATCCGGGACAGGTCGATACTCATCGATGCCGACATCGCGGAGACGCTGGACCTGGCCCTCAGGAGTCGTCGGACGGCCCAGATGCCCGTTCGGAGCCCAACTCCCGTATGATCATAGGGATCATGTACCTCGCATTGGTGTCGAAGGCCGCCTCGGGCTGGATCCTCCTGGCGTAACCCGTGTAATGACGGGCCTTGAGCACCCTCAGGATGCCCTCGAAGTCCATCCCCGCATCATGGGCCCCGATGATCTCCTCCGCCATGCCGACCGCACACCTCCTGGACATCTCCAGGAGCTCGCGACACCTGTGTCCCGTGACCACGCCCGAATGAGCCAGCATCATGACGTCGACATCGAGGTCCAGGGCACGGTCGATGGAATCCAACGTCAGACGGTACCCCACCAGATATGTCGGGGTCATCTCCTCCCCCGTGTAGAAGCCAAGCGTCTCGCAGGACATGAGGAGGCCCTCGTCCGGACAGTGGAAGCCTATGGAGCAGAATGTATGGCCAGGGTACTCGTGCACGACGAAGCGGAACCCGCCCGCCTGTACCGTGTCCCCCTCCGAGACGATCATGTCCACGCGGAGACGGTCCGTCAGGTCCTCGTACCCGCTGAATCCGTGCAGCCTCGCCGCGGACGAGTCCAGCTCCCTCATGACCCTCTTCGCCGAATCCTTCGCGATGACCTCTGAAGTATGCCTGCTGGCGACGACCTTCGCATCGGGCCATTCCCTGGTGCAGTGCGCACTCCCCAGTATGTGGTCGTAGTGGGAATGGGTGATGAAGATGAAGTCCAGCGGCCTGTCGCCGAGGACCCTCCCTATGTTCTCCACGAGGGCCGGTCCGCAGAAGCCGTATCCGGAATCGTACAGTACGGCCACGTCATCCGAGACCAGAAGGAACGCCTCCGACCCGGGCAACGCGCCCACGTTCACTATGCGATAGTCCGAATGCCTGCCTCTGACGTCAAAGGACTCCATGGATTCCAGTCTAGCGTCCACCTCTCCGCCTCCGAAACATCCCGGGAACATCGTCCATCCTAAAAACACATCGAATGGGGACCGTACCACTGCTTATAACCGCCAAAGCACATCAGATGCATAGGTGGACCTTTTGAGCAAACGCAATCTGGCGATATTGGGTGCATGCACCGTCATAATAGCCGCGATCCTGGTCGCGTCGTATATGATGGAGTCGCGGCCCGACATGGGAGATGGGGACGACGACATCGTCACCGATACGGTGATGATGCTGGAGAACGGGGAGTTCCAGACATTCTACGACGGGTGCGCCCCGAATATGCAGACCGCGGTCGGCGACGTCGATGGGCTGTCCGTGATATGGGACCAGTACACGTACGGCATCGGAACGTTCGAGACCATAGAGGGGACGGAGACCTGGCAGTCCAGGGGCGAGACCATGTCCCAGGCATACTGCAGGCATTCGGAATGGGGACTTCTCCTGACCATCTCGTTCTCGGACGACGATAGCATCACCAGCCTGAACATAAGCTACTATGAGCCGGAGGGCCTCGACAAGCTGCCGGAGGGTCTGACCGAGACGGATGTCACGGTCGATGCAGGGGCCGGCTTCCCTCTGCCTGGGACGCTGACATCCTCCGAGACGTCCTCCAATGACATCGCCGCCGTGATCGTCCACGGGTCCGGTCCGAACGACCGGGATGGGACCGTCATGGTGAACAAACCGTATCGTGACATCTCCCGCGGACTCGCCCTGAAGGGGATCGATGTCCTCGCATACGACAAGAGGACGTTCGCGTACCCCCAGTTCTCGGACAACCCCGCATATGCCACGGTGGACGACGAGACGGTGGACGACGCGGTGGCCGCTGTACGCATGCTCAAGGAGATGGGATACTCGGAGGTGTACATCGTAGGACACAGCATGGGAGGCATGTTGGCCCCGTACATCGTCCAGAGGTGCGAGGGGGACTGCGACGGGTTCGTGTCCCTGGCAGGGAGCCCCCGGACGATCACGGACATCCTGGCCGACCAGATCTGGGCGCAGTGCCGGGATCTGCCGGATGCCGAGAGGTACCGCGCATACATCAAAGGGGAGCTCGCCAAGGCGGACGCCCTCGCGGACATGACCGACGTGGAACGCGCGACCACCATGGTGTTCGGACAGAGCGGATACTACATCTGGAGCATCAACTCCATCGACTCGGCATCCATCGCGGGATCCCTTTCGGTGCCGATGCTGTTCCTGCAGGGAAGCACCGACATACAGGTCCTGGCCGACGTGGACTACGTCAGATGGATAGGCGCGCTGTCCGATGACCCTGCCGCGGAGTTCGCTCTTTACGACGGGCTGAACCACCTGTTCATGGAGTCGGATGGACCGTACATGGGGACCGCGTTGGAGTACAGCAAGCGCGGACACGTGGATCAGGCGGTCATCGACGACATGGCCGAGTTCATAATGGGCAGTTGAGTCCGACGGGCGGTGCGGGACATCCGTGCCGCCCGCATCATGGATGGATATTCGTCGACTCACATACATATCCGTCCATACCCTTGGATCGCAATGGTGTCCAGCATCGGACATGAGTCATCGGAGAATCTTCTACAAAATATGGAGTAGAGGATTCGGATTCAAAAAGTTTCAACCAGACTATTATATATGTTTCGACTGGTATGTGACAATTGTTACCATGAAGATCGCCATAATAGCTTGCGACATCCTGAAAAACGAGATAGAGTACCTCACGAAGGACGATCCCGATTTCGTGTACCGGGAGTATGTCGAGTTCGCGCTCCACGAAGACCCGCCTCACATGAAGGAGGTCCTGCTCGAGAAGGTGAACGCCATGAAAGGCAAGGTGGACGTCGTGTTCCTGGGATATGCCATATGCAGCTCCCTGGACGGTATAACGAAGGAGTTCGATGTCCCGGCGGTGATGCTGCCCGGAGCGGACTGCATAGACGTCCTTCTGGGACCCGAGGAATACGCGAGGGAGAAGAAGGTCTGCGCCGGAACCTGGTTCTCATCGCCCGGATGGGCGCTGGAGGGCATGGACGGGCTCATAAAGGAGCTCCACCTGGACTCCATGGAGGGGTACGACCCGTCATTCTTCTTCGACATAATATTCGCATCGTACGAGAGAACGCTGTTCATCGACCCCGGGATAGGGAATACGGAGGAGTATCGCAAGAAGTCCGAGGAGTTCGCGGAGGGCTTGAAGCTGAAGCACGACTGCCGCACCTGCAACCTGGACCGCATAGAGGAGACGATCAGGAGGACGAAGGAGCTGGCGGCCTCCCTCTCATGAGGATTGATGAGGGGGAGCGATCCCCCTCGGTTTTTCATATCGCGGATTGGTCTATGAGACGCCCGGTGAGGATGTCGCCCTCCGAGATGGTTCCCATCTCCGTGATGTGAGCTATCAGGAGATCCCTCGCCATGACGTCCAGCGTCGACTCGACGTCCTTCTCGGAAAGGGCCGGGTAGTCCGAGCTGGACATTATGTAGTCGTTCGATGCCACGGCGTAGGTCTCCGAGAGGCCTATGGGCGTACCGTCGGACAGGGTGATGCCGATGACCCTGTCCCCCGATTCCCTGGACGAGTCGTACGTCACGACCATCCCGGACACCTGCAGGTAGGATCCGGCAGCCCCGGGGAGCCATCCGACGGATGTCTCCATGATGTCGTAGAGCTCCGACCCGGTGACCGTCTTCACCTGCACGTAGTTGTCGAACGGGTATGCGCCGTACGCATCCCCTATGGTTATGTCCCCCACGGGGATCTCCAGCCTTATCGTCCCTCCGTTGACGATCGCCACATCCGCGCCCGCGGACTCGCGCATGGAATCGGCGGCCAGGTCACCCACCAGAACCTCCCCCAGACGGGACTGGGTGCGCTCGCCGGTGAGCGTGATCTCGGTGCTCCCGATCTTCTCCGAGAGATATCCCTCCATCCCCGAGCGGAGGTCATCGATCACGCCCTGGACCTCGCGGTCCCTGTCCTGACTGTCCGACAGCGTGGCGGTCACCCCGGAATCGGAGAGCTCCACCACCCCGATCTTCGATATCGCGGTCCCGGTGCTGGCGACGATCGTATCAGAGGGCATCAGATCGATGCTGCCGTCGACCACCCTGCCGTTCTCCATCTCCGTGTGGCTGTGGCCGTCGATGCACACGTCTATCCCATCCACCTCCGAGACGAGGTAGTCGGAGGTGTACGAGGAGGAACGGTCCACCCCGATGTGCGTCAGAGCGACTATGTAGTCCGCCCCTGCCGACCTCAGCTTGGCCACCATCTCCCTCGCGGCCTCGGTAGGGTCGGTGACGACCACGTCGTCCATGTACCCGGCCATGACCATCGACTCCGTGTCAGGCGTCAGGAGACCGAACACGCCGAGATACACGCCATCGCGCTCGATGACGGCGAACTCGTCGAAGACGCTCTCCCCCGAATCCCTCCAGTCGAGGTTCGAGCATATCGTCGGGAACTCGAGACGGTCGGCGTATCCGAGATAGGTGTCCAGCGTATAGTCGAACTCGTGGTTGCCCGGACACATGACATCGTATCCGACGGCGTTCAGAACGTCTATGGACGACTCCCCGCGGGACAGCGAGGTCGTCGCGGTACCCTGGAACGCATCCCCCGCATCCAGGAGGAACACCGTTGCCCCGCGCGCCTCGTAGCTGTCCCTCAGCTCCGCGACTGCGGCGAACCCGAGGTTCTCGTCGTAGAATCCGTGGGTGTCGTTCGTGTGCAGGATTATTACCTGCCCCTCCATGTCCCCGCTCTCGCGGTCGAAGATGAAGGAGCCCACCAGGATGACCGCTATCACTGCCGCGGTCACCGCCATGATCTTGACGTTGGATCCTTTCATGGCCCTGATATCGGAGTGTGGATATAGCAGTTTTCAGGACAGCCTATATATGTGTTGAGAGCCAGTGAAAATCCGGAGAGCTGACTATGCACGGACTGGACCAGGAGCTGACCATACGCAGTCTGACCACCGACGACCTGGACGAGTACAACTCGCTGCTGCGCTATGCGTTCCAGGTCACCGAGGAGGACCTCCAGCGTGCGGGATGGAGGGACGACGAGATCATGCAGTCCAAGTTCCCGATCCTGGAGCGTGCGGACGTCCTCGGATGCTGGAACGGGGACGAGCTCGTGTCGCAGATCGCGGTCTACCCGCTGAGGATGAACATCCACTCCTCCATCTACGACATCGGCCATGTCACCAGCGTCTCCACCTATCCGGAGTACTCCGGGCACGGGCTCATGAAGAGGCTGCTCCGCCTGAGCCTGGTCCGCATGAGGGAGGACAGGAGGTCCCTGGCCCTACTGTACCCGTTCTCCATACCGCTCTACCGCAAGTTCGGATGGGAGATAGTCTCCAACAAGATATCCTACAAGGTCAAGGACACCCAGATACACCCCGGGAGGATCAAGGACCGTGCGCCCGGATACGTGAGGAGGGTCGAATGGAACGACCCCGAGTTCATGAACCTCCATGCCAGATTCGCCCTGAAGACCCACGGGTGCATAATGAGGGACAGCGTCGCATGGGACGAGTACTGGAGATGGGACGAGGAGGACACCCTCGTCGCGATCTATTACGACGTCGAGGACACCGCCACAGGGTACATGGTGTACTCGATCAAGACGGACATCATGCACATCAAGGAGATGGTGTACCTGAACATGGAGGCCCAGAAGGGACTCTGGAACTACATCAGCGCGCACTACTCCATGATCGACGAGGTCCGCGGATACACCTACCGGAACGAGCTCATGGCATTCATGCTCGAGGACGGGAACATATCGGAGACCATCCGCCCGTACATGATGGCCCGCATAGTCGACGTGGAGATGTTTTTCGAGGACTACAGGACGGACGACGCGGAGGCGGACGTGTGCTTCGCGTTCGAGATAGAGGACTCGTTCGCGGAATGGAACAACCGCACGTTCAACGTCCTGTTCCACGGGGGACGCGCGGAGGTCACCGGGATGGATGCGGACCACCGCGTAAGGATGACGATAGGGACGATGTCAACGCTCCTCCTCGGCTACATGTCCGCGACGCAGCTGTCGAGGCTCGAGAGGATCGAGGGCTCCGAGGAGGCCATCGAGGCGTTGGATGAGATACTCATCCATGACATTCCCTACATATCCGACTACATCTGAGCCCGTAGCCGATGGGGATTTATACATTCCCTTTTCTCGAAGACCCCATGATGCGCACCGCTTTCGGCGACGAGTCCCTGCCCATGCTGGGATTCGGGATGATGCGTCTCCCCCTGAAAGGGGACGGGAGCATAGACGAGGAGAGGACGGAGAGGATGGTGGCCGACGCCATGGATGCGGGGGTCAACTACTTCGACACCGCATGGGGGTACCATGACGGCAACTCCGAGCTGGTGGCAGGCAGGATCCTCTCGAAGTACCCTCGCGGATCGTACTACCTGGCGAGCAAGTTCCCAGGATACGACGTTTCCAACATGGGGAAGACCGCGGAGATATTCGAGAGGCAGCTGGAGAAGTGCCAGACGGAGTATTTCGACTTCTATCTGGTGCACAACGTCTTCGACCTGAACGTCGACTCGTACCTGGACCCGGGCTACGGGACGCTGGAGGCACTGCGCGAGGAGAGGAGGAAGGGGAGGATCCGCCACCTGGGGTTCTCCGCACACGGGTCCGTCGAGACCATAGAGAGGTTCCTCGAGATGTACGGCGAGGACATGGAGTTCATCCAGCTCCAGGTGAACTACGTGGACTGGAACTTCCAGGATGCCCGCGCGAAGGTCGAGCTCGCCAGGATGCACGGCCTCCCCGTATGGGTCATGGAGCCCATACGCGGGGGAAAGCTGGCCAGAGTGGGCGCGGACGTCGAGGCGCGCATAGGCGAGACCGTTCCCGGGGCGTCCCCCGTCGAGGCGGCGTTCCGCTTCGTCCAGTCCATAGACGGCGTCAAGGTCGTCCTGTCGGGAATCTCGAACGAGGATCAAATCGCGCAGAACATATCCATCTTCAGTAAGGACGGGAGGCTGTCAGACGAGGAGTTCGACGCCCTCGTCGAGATAGGCGACGGGATCGTCTCCTCCGACACGGTCCCGTGCACCGCATGCAACTACTGCAAGTCGAAGTGTCCCAAGGGCCTCGACATCCCGAGACTGCTGGAGCTCTACAACGAGCACAGGTTCACGAACGGCGGGTTCTTCGGTCCCGCGTTCGTGGGATCGATGCCGGAGGACAAGCGCCCGTCCGCATGCATCGGGTGCGGGGCATGCGAGAAGGTGTGTCCCCAGGGCATAAGGATATCCGATGCCATGAGAGATTTCGTCAAGAGACTCTGACCTCGGCGGCCCCGTCCGCCTGTCTGGACAGGGGCCCCTGAAACACCCTTCAGCAAATCGTTTTAATTTATGACATCAATACACTGGACGGTGGATTGATGGACGAAGTGGTCATGCTTACAGCCTTAGCGCTCTTCACGCTTCTGGCGGCAGTCTGCTCTATCGTCTTCAACAAGCTGAAGCTGCCACCGCTCATCGGATACATCGTGGCGGGCATCGTCATGGTCAATGTCCTTTTCCTGTATCAGGACCAGGCGACCATAGAGACGGAAGAGGAGATAATCTCGCTTCTGAAGGACATGGGACTGGTCATGCTGATGTTCTGCATCGGTCTCGAGATCAACATCAAGAAGATCCGTAAGCAGGGGTCGTTCGCGATACTGGTCGCGGTGATCCAGCTCCCGCTGATGGTCTTAGGGGGATTCATCGCAGGGACGTTCCTGGGATTCGACATGACCCAGTCCATCGTCCTGGGGGCCATAATATCGGGTTCGTCCACTGCCGTCGTCATGGCCGTCCTGAAGTCCCAGAACCGCCTGGACAGGGAGCACATAGAGATGCTCGTCCTGATCACAATCATGGAGGACATCGGCCAGGTCATCATACTGTCCATGATCACCCCCCTCATGGCGAACCATGCGCTCGGAGCGGCCGGAGGGATGGAGCTCAACGACATCATCGTCCTCATCGTCAAGATCCTGGCGTTCATGATCATCAGCATCGTGGTCGGCCTGAAGGTCGTCCCCCGGATCATAAACTGGATCTCGGACAACGTGTCGGACGAGATCCTGACGATCACATCCGTCGGACTCGCGTTCGGGATGGCCCTCCTGGCCACATACTCCGGGCTGTCCATGGCCATCGGGGCGTTCCTCATGGGAATGATGGTCGCATCCAGCAGGAAGGCCAAGGAGATCAACACCAGGATAGAGCCCATGCGCGACCTGTTCATGGCCATATTCTTCATCAGCATCGGAGCGGAGGTGTTCCCCGCATCCATGCTGCTGGACAACATCAGCACCATCCTGATCTTCTACCTGCTGTTCTTCGTGCTGAAGTCCGCGACCGTGTTCCTCGCATACTGGATCGGGAACGAGAGCTGCAGGAACGGGTTCCTCTCGGCGACCGGCCTGTGCGCGATGGGAGAGTTCGCGTTCATCATAGCCGCGGAGGCCTTCGGCGACGGCGTGGTGGACGAGTCGTTCTACACGTCCGTCATAGGTGCCGCCCTGATATCCATGATAATGCTGCCGATAATCTGCAGGTTCGCTGACCGCATATGGGACAAGTCGGTGGAGAAGTGCCCCCGCAAGGTGTACGCCGCATGCTGCACCGTCAATGAGGCGAGGTCCAGGGTCTACGAGAGGGTGTCCGCGACCTCGAAGAAGTCCCAGAAGGCAGTGTACAAGAGCATGACCCATGCGTACATCAACATCTTCGTCATAGCGCTGATCGAGATATTCTTCTACTTCGCCCTGGTGCCCGCGTCCGATTGGCTCTGCACCTCTTTCGGAGGGAACCTCGCGATGTGGAAGCTCCTGATCCTGGGAGTCAACTTCATCGTGCTGACCCTGCCGATATACTTCATGATAAACAACGTGAAGTTCCTGGACGAGATCATCATCAGCGGTGCGCGTCGCATCGCGAACATGGAAGGCGGGAACAGCAACCCCGCGAGGGTCTACGAGAGGTTCCTGAACTTCCTGGACATAAACACATATCTCCTGATCCTGGCGATAGACTTCGCGATCATCCTGCTGGTGCCCAATGCTGTGAACATAGACTTCTGGTACTACCTCGTTGTCCTGGCGGTGGCCGCCGTGATCATGGCTGTGTTCTATCTGAAGAAGCGCAGGGACAACAAACTTGACAATGAGGATCAGGACGACCTGATCGTAAAGGAAGAATGACGGGGCCGAGGCCCCGATGGTTTCACAAGCTCATCTCAGACAGAGGGAACGCCACATGTCCTCCGAACGGGACAGGACGTCCTCGGTGTCGAGGGTCGTTATCCTGCCGTCGTCCACTACTATGTCGCCCTGGCACATCACGGTCTTGACGTTGAGGCTGTTCCCGGAGTACACTATGTTGGCGATCATGTTCTCCTGAAGGAGAGGCCTCAGGTTGGGGGCCTTGCCGTCGAGGATCACGAGATCCGCGTACTTCCCGGGCTCTATGGACCCTATGGAATCCTCCATACCGACCGCCTTCGCCCCGTTGATGGTGGCGAAGTCCAGGAGGTCCTGCGCGGGAGTGACGGTGGCATCCCACCTCGCGGACTTCTGTAGGAGTCCGAGGAGCCTCATCTCGGCGAACATGTCGAGGGTGTTGTTCGTGGTGCTCCCGTCGGTCCCGATGGAGACGTTGACGCCGTACTTCTGGAACTCCGGGACGGGTGCGACCCCTCCGGTGGCGAGCTTCATGTTCGATGCGGGGCAGCACGAGACGGACATACCCGCCTCCGCCATCAGCTTGATCTCCCTCATCGTGAGCCATGCGGAATGGGCCGACACGGCACGGGGTCCGAGCACACCGATGCTGGAGAGCCACTCCGCGGGACGGAGGCCGGTTTGCCTCTTGTGGTCGTTGACCTCACCCCTTGTCTCGGACAGGTGGAAGTTCATGGGCGCGGCCATCTCGTCGGAGAGTGCCTTCGCACCGATGCACGTGTCCTCGTTGCACACGTAGACCCCCTGGAGTCCCACTGCGGGGACGATCTTGCGCTTGTCCCTGTGGGTCTCGATGAAGTTCCTGCAGTTCTTGAGCGGACTGCCCTTCTGCGTGGTCTTGTCCTCGTCCAGTACGCACCAGCACAGGACCCCGCGGATGCCCGCGGCCTGGGTGGCCTTGGCGATGACATCCTCCGAGTAGTAGAGGTCCATGAACGTGGTGGTCCCTCCGCGCATCATCTCCATGCACCCGAGGCGCGTCCCGATGTCGAGGTCCTCGTCGGTGCGGTCCGAATCGATCGTGAAGGTCTTGTTGAGGAAGTCCGGGAAGAGGAGGTCGTCGACGACCCCCTTCATCACTGACATCGCGATGTGGGTGTGGGTGTTCACCATTCCCGGCATGACGATGTCGCCGGTGGCATCGATCTCCCTGTCTGCTGTCCCGTCGTAAGCGGGCCCGACGGACACGATGCGGTCGCCGTCTATGACGACATCGCCCCTCAGTACCTTGCGCTGGGCGTCCTGAGTGACGATCCACGCGTTGCGGATGGCTGTTATCATGAGTCCCGTATCTTACGACCCATGTTTAAGGGTTGGTCGCGTGCGTCATGCCTGCCCGGACATGCATCCCGAACCGCGGGTACTTACGCTCGGATGCGCTCCACTGCCCATGGACCCGCGTGACAGGGTGATGGACGCGTTCGATGGGTGCACGCACGGGACCCCTCCGGTGGCGGTGTTCACACAGTCCGCCACGGTGGGGATGATGGACGCATGCGGCGCATCCTGGCCTGATGCGCACTTCGACGCAGGCCTGATGGCGACCCTCGGATGCGCCCAGGCGAAGGTCTTCGGTTTCTGCACCGCCCGCGTCCCGTTCGACATAACCGCAGAGGCGGAGAGGCTCGGATGCACCGTATCCCCTAGGACTAGGGACAACGTTCCCGGGATCCTGAGAAGGGCGGTCACTGGAAACCCCATGGACGGGGCACTCCCGGATGCAGATCTCATGTCCCCAGAGGAGTTCGTCTCGGACGGGAGACCGGCGACCGTCACGGAAGCGATCCGCCTGTGCTCCCGTGACATCGGGGACTCGCACGCGATCGTGGGCGGGATCCTGGGCCCGGTCACGCTGCTGGGACAGCTCATGGGCGCCGAGAACATGGTGCTGGCCACATTGATGGAGCCTGCATGGACCGCGAGGATGTGCTCCGAACTGTCGGGGATCCTCGCCAGGTACGCCGTCGCCCAGAAGGAGGCGGGGGCGGACATCCTCACGATCGTCGAGGCCGTGGCATCCCCCGATGTGCTGGACCCGAGGGACTATCGGAAGCTCTCCGGGTCGCATACGCCGGACATCCGTCCAAAGGGCATGAGGGCCGTCCTCCACATATGCGGCTCCACGGAACCTATCCTGGAGGACATATCCGGATCCGGACTCGATGCGTTCTCCCCGGACCCGAAGGTATCCCCGTCCCTTGTCAAGGAGGCCCTCGGGGACATGACCGTGTGCGGTGCCGTGGACCCTGTGGGGGCCCTCCTCTTCGGAGACCCGGCGAAGGTGGTGTCCGAGGCCAGGACGTATTCCGACGAAGGGTACGACATCATAGCGCCTGGATGCGGCCTCGCGCCCCGGACCCCAGATGACAACCTGAGGGCCCTGGCGGACGCGTTCCACCGAAGGAAACCCAAGAACGAAATACCGCACCCGCATTCACGATGAGCATGGGCTTCCGCATCACTTTCCTCGGTACCGGTGGTGGACGCCATACTACCATGTACCAGACCCGCTGCACAGGCGGGTTCCTCATCGAGCACGACGGGAAGTTCCTGCACGTGGACCCCGGGCCCGGGGCGCTCGCCCAGATGCAACGGATCCGCTACGACCTCACCAGGACCGACTCCGTTATAGTGTCCCATTGCCACCCGGACCATTACTCCGATGCCGAGAGCGTCATCGAGGGGATCACCAGGGGAGGATGGGTGAAGCGCGGCTCGCTCTACGGCTCGAGGACCGTCATGGAGGGTTCGGGAGGCCTTGGACCTGCCCTGTCCAGATACCATCTGACACTCCCGGAGCGCACGAGGGTGTTCGAACCCGGCGATGTCCTGGACGTGGACGGCATGCGGACGGAGGTCTGTGTCGCAAAGCACAGCGATCCCACGAACGTCGGGTTCAGGTTCGATACCGGGAACGGGACCCTATCATACGTCAGCGACACCGAGTACTCGGACGAGATCGCCGACCAGTACAGGGGCTCTAGGGTGCTCCTTCTCCCGATCACAACACCCTCCGGGAACCGCATAAGATACCACATGTGCACGGACGATGCCATCTCCTTCGTCGAGAGGGTGAGACCCGAGCTGGCGATATTCGTCCATCTCGGAGTGGTGATCCTGAGGAAGGGCCCGGACGCACAGGCGAGGATGGTCGAGGATGCCACCGGCGTGAGGACGATGGCGGCCGAAGACCTCATGACGCTCGATATAGGCGACGAACTGAGGCTGGGGAAGGCGGAGACTCACGAAGAACCGTGGATCCCCGACTCCGCACCCTGAACCGGATAGAACCCGGCAGTGCCCCAGAGCGTCGACGTCCCGAAGAACCTGTCACCGCTGGTCAGGTACCCCACATGAATCTGCTTCTTCGTCGTCTCCACCGCATAGTACACCGTGGACGAGAGAGGACCTGTGCAGGATCCCTCCACAGGCGTGTGCTTCGCGAGGCTGAACACGTTGTACGGGTTGACGAGACGTCTCTCGGCCTCGGGGACATCGACGAAATTCTCCAGTGCGACGCCTGCGTACACATGGCCACTGTGCCCTCCCATCGCAGCGTCGTATCCGGCCGCAATAAACAAAGCGCATGCGAGAGCCGCGGTGTCGTCGCAGTCCCCGTACTGGAGTACCAGCGTCTCCAGCGGCCTCGCCCAGTATTCGTCGAGACCGTACAGGGAATAGTCCTCCCCGCGGTACACGTCATCGACCGACACCCTGGACGGGTATGTCACGGCGACCTGCGGCAGGGATGCCAGGAAGTCCGCGTAGGCCTGTCCGTCCTCCGGGTCCCCTCCGATCCTGACGAACTCGGCACGCATGGAGCTCTCCAGACCCCTTATCGAATCCGTCACCTCGACAAGCTCCGGAAGCTCCGCGAACAGGTACTTCCGGTCCTCGCGGTTGTACTCCATGCTGCGGGAGCGCTGCTCGGAGACCTCCCATGCATCTATGACGTAGTCGATAGAGATGCGATGCGTCACGCCTTCGAAGATGTAGTCCCATCCCATGCTCCTGGATATCGTCCCCGGGACCGTGATGTCGAACACGGTCCCTCCCGCATCCACGCGATACATCCCCGGATCGAGATGTATGGACGTGCCGAACGACGCGGTCCCCTCGTTCGGGACCCATTGGTACCCGACCTTCACATAGGACGTGTCCAAGAGGTCCGTGATGTGCCAGTCCACCTCGCTGTCGGTCGACACCGTGCCTTCCGACAGGTCCACCAGGATGCCTTCGGGGAAAGTCTGCTCGGGATCCGGGACGTCGTCCGGACCGGCGACATTGAAGAAGAGCGCGAGTGCGAGCCCGGCGAACGCAATGACCGCGACCAGCGCCATGATCGTGGACGTCGCGTTCCTCATGAGCTCACCGCCACGGGTGAGACGCGGTCCGCGACGACGACCTCGGCGTGCGTCTCCTGGTCGAGGTATCCCACGGGCCAATGGACATCAGTGGTCTCGCAGAAGTAGAGGTTCATGCCGGTGGCGATATGATGCTTCACCGTCAGTCTGAGGTCAGGGTCGTCGAACGGGGGCGTGAACATGTCCAGTGCGACCGCCGACACCATGTGGCCCTCGAGGGCCAGCACGGCCGCCCCGTATCCCGCGGAGGCGAAGAGCGCGGCGGACAGGAACGATGTGTCCTCGCAGTCGCCCATCCCGAAATGGATCGTCTCCAGGGGGTATGCCCAGTATTCGGACTCCCCGTACACGAGGGTGTCCGAATGCGTCCCCTCCCCGATGAGGTCGGGATACTCGATGCAGGACTGGACGAACGACAGCAGGTAGTCGGCATACGCCTGGGTGTCGTATTGGACTGGCTGACGGACGCGCTCGTACTCTGAACGGAGCACGCTCTCCATCGCCTCGACCGTCGGGTCCACGACGGCGAACCTGGAGTCCTCCAGGCCGGGATCCTGGTGTCTGACGGCATCCGAATCCGCATACGACAGATAGTCCGAGAAGGAGTATTCCAGGGATACGGAGTATGTGTGATCCCTCCCGTCGCTGGCGGTCTGCGTCCACTCGTACGTGTTCCGCACCGTGCCGTCGAGGGTGACGGTCCCGGTACGTGCCAGATTGCCGTCGATGTACATCCTCACCTCATACCTCCCCGGTTCGCTCAGTGTCAACGTGCTGCCCTCGCGGACATCGTCGAATCCTCTTGGCTGATACCCTCCGTCCACCTTCACGTAGGCCGTCCCCTGTAGGTCCTTCAGTCTCCATTCGATGTCCCCGCCGCGGGTGTACGTCAGGGTGCCGACGCCGCCGTACTCGTCGATGACGATCCCGTCCGAGGCCATGGACCCGGACACCGTGAGGTCCCCCCTCGTCTCGATGCCCGGACCGTCGTCCGACATCACGAATGAGAATGACAGGACCGTGACCGTCGACACCACCGCGATGATCAGCACCAGCCGTGCTGCCTGCTCCGTACGGAGGTCACTCATCTATCGCCCATTCCATGGTCACGGAATCTGTGAACTCCTCGTCCTCAGGCGTGATGTCGTTGGCCATCGAACGGCAGAGCATGACTCCTCCATGGGACGGTTGCTCCCCGTAGGAGATCGATACGAGTTGCCCGAGCCTCACGCCAGCGGCGGAGGCCAGCGACTTCGCCTTGTGCCTGGCGTCCTTCACCGCCATGACGCGTGCGCTCTCCATGGCATCCGACGAGTCCGACACATAGTACTCGACACCGAACTGGGGGGCATCATCGCATGACGTCATCGCCTCCATGAGCTTTCCCAGGCTCCCGTCGTAAGCATCGGTGCTTATCGAGATCCCGTGATTGAAGGAGAAGCCATCGAACACGGTGACGCGCACGCCGTCCCTCTCCTCCTGCCTATACTCGGAATGGACCGAGAAGCGGGTCGTCTTCAATGAGTCCATATCGAATCCGGCATCCCCTATGGCCTTCTTCAGGGCGGTGACGGAGTCGGCGGCGGCCCTGACCGCATCGGCATAGACCTGCCGCTTCCCCTGGATGCTCCCCCTGATCCTTGCCTGGTCGGGTTTCGCATACGACACTCCGGTCCCGGTGACCTTGACGGTTCTTTCCATGAGGACATGAACGTCAGCATCCAGTTTAATCCTATGCGGAATGGCCTCCGCCTGAGAGAAGGTCGACACATCGTCTAAGCCGAGACCCGATGTATCCAATGTCGTGTGTGTAAGTGTTACAGCACACGTGTCCCGTTTAATAGGATGGGCCCGAGAGACCCCGTCACGCAACGTTCCGCATCCCGGAACGGGCGATGAGGGATAACAGATGAGGGAATACGATTTCAAAGAAGCTATTAAATCTATATTCGACAATCCAAACGACGTGAGGACTCTAGACACCGGCGGAGCGGGATTTCCCGACATGATCGATGAGGATATGCTCTATGTCGACAAGACGCTGCTCATAGTCGATATCCTCAGAAGAAATCATCGGGGAGCATTCCTATACACCCGTCCCAGAAGATTCGGGAAGACGACGAACCTCTCGATGCTGGAGGAATTCTTCGACATTAGGAGGGAAGGTACGAGGAGCTTCGACGGACTCGAGATCTCCCGGCCAGAATTCTCCAGATACGATGTGCACAAGAACGCGTACAACGTTATCCGCATGGATCTTAAGGATGTGAAAAGCTCTGGGAACGAAGGGATCATCGAGAGCATCGGATTCGTCATGAGCAGGGTGTATCGGGACTTCCACGAACAGATCGATTGGGATTCCATCAACCCTGCGGATGCAGAACTGTACAATCGTCTGCTCTTCAGAAAGGCGGATGAGATAGAGATCCGGCATTCTGCCCTCATCCTGTCCGAGATCCTCTACAGACAGAACGGCAAGAGGACGGTCTTCCTGATCGACGAGTACGATGCCCCGGTGACGAACTGCCTGGGGAAGGGTTCGTATGAGGCGACACTGGATCAGCTCTCGTCGTTCCTGTCGGCCACGCTCAAGAGCAACAGGTACCTCGAGATGGCGGTGCTGACAGGCATCACACAGATCAGCAAGGAGACCATGTTCTCGAAGTTGAACAACGTGATCGTGAACAGCATCGTCGAGGAGATGTCGGATGAAAGGTTCGGCTTCACCGAAGCGGAAGTGAGAGCGATCCTCGAGGAGGCGGAACATCCGGAGAAGTTCCCCGAAGTGAAGGAGTGGTATGACGGGTACCGCTTCGGGAACGCAGAGGTCTACAACCCGTACAGCATCATCAACTATGTCCTGAGGGGGTGCAAGGAGCCGCAACCGTTCTGGATCAACACGTCCACCGACATGCTCCTGCACAGGCTCCTGACGAAACTGAGCGAGGACAACGTCACGAAGCTCACGAGACTGGTCACCGGGAACAGCATCGTCGAAAGGATGGACATGCACATGACGTCCGACAACGTCACGGGATCGGAGGAGTCGGTATTCTCCCTCATGACGGCGACCGGCTATCTCAATGCAAGGAGGATCGAGAACGACCTGTTCGAGCTCTCCGTCCCCAACAAGGAGGTCATGCAGGCGCTGAGGAAGATCGTCAAAGGGATCATGGCGTCCGACGATGGGTCGTATGGCAGGTTCTGCAAGGCTGTGATCGAGAATGATGCCGAGACAATGCGGGACATCCTCGAGGGCATCCTCCTCGACAAGAGCATGTTCCATCTGCATCACGAGAACTCGTACGGCCTCGTTCTGACGATGGTCCTGGACGAGGTCTCCGGACAGTACGACATTGCGTACGAGGAGGAGGATGGCAACGGGAGGAGCGACATCGTCCTGAGATCGAAGGCATCGGACAGACCGAACATCGTATTCGAGCTCAAGAGGGTGAATGACGAGAAGGACCTTGTGACCGGTGCCGACGCCGCCATGAGGCAGATCCACGACCGCAGGTACTATGCGGGGATGACGGGGGACGTCATCCTCATCGGCCTGTCTTTCTGGAAGAAGTTCCCATACATTGTGTCAGAGGTCATCAACATGGAGAGGGACTGGAAGAGGCTAAGGCCGAATGCATCCGACGGCCCCCGCCCCTGAAACGGGAAGTCCCGGTGCACCGACAATCCTAATACGGCGATCCCGATAGACATCCAATGACCATGATCGGGGAGATCGGAGAACGCCAGCTCATAGAGGACTTCGGGACGTTCATCAAGAAGGAGGGGACGGTAGGCCCCGGGGACGACGCCGCGGTCCTCGGAAGGGACGTGGTGGTATCCACCGACCTGGTCACATTCGACAGGCACTTCCCCGCCGGCATGACGTACGAGCAGTTCGGATGGTACGCGGCGGCGGTGAGCTTCAGCGACCTGGCCGCCATGGGCGCCAGGCCCACCGGGCTCCTGTCGGCCCTGGCACTGCCGGGTGACCTCGACTCGCAGGCCGCATACGACATAATGAGCGGCATGAGCCAGTGTGCCGAGTTCTGCGGAACGGGGATAGCCGGCGGGGACACGAAGATAGGCCCCGGGGTCGTCGCAGGCACCGCACTGGGGTCCATGGACGGGAGGAGGCCCATGTTGCGCACAGGTGCGAAGGACGGGGACGTGGTCGCGGTCACAGGACCCCTGGGCGGACCTGCCGCCGGGTTCCTCTCCCTCGAGCTCGGCATCGATGCCGAGGATGCCCGCCAGTGCCTCTATGTCCCCATACCCAGGGTCGCCGAGGGCGTGGCCATGGCCGGGACGGGCGTCGTCACATCCTGCATGGACCTATCGGACGGTCTCGGGACCGCCCTGAACACGCTCTGCTCCGCATCCGGCGTCGGGATGGAGGTGGAGCTGTCGTTCATCCCCCACGGACCGTGCGTGGACGAGATCGCGGAAGCCTCCGGCAAGGACGTCAGGGACCTCCTCCTCGGATGGGGAGGCGAGTACGAGCTGGTGTTCACCGCGGACCAGGACAGGCTGGACAGATTGTACGACGCCGAGGTCGAGTTCTCCATAATCGGGATCGTCAACGACACCGGCGAACCGCACCTCGTGGACGGGGACGACAGGACGGTGATCCCGTATGGCGAATACCGAGCGCGTCGAATCCGCATTCTACACCAGGGACGGCGACACGTACGTCTGCGGACTGTGCCCCCATGGGTGCAGGATAAGGGTCGGGGAGTACGGCAGGTGCGGGTCCCGCAGGGGGGACGAGGACATGCTGGTCGCATACTCCTACGGGAAGGTGTCGTCGCTGTGCGTGGACCCCATGGAGAAGAAGCCGCTGTTCCACTACAGGCCCGGCGGGAGATGCTTCTCTGTGGGCAGCGTCGGATGCAACATGAGCTGCAGGCACTGCCAGAACTACGCGATATCCATGCTCTCCTCCGGGAAGAAGAGGAGCACCTACAAGTCCCCCGCGGAGCTCGCCGCGATGTGCAGGCACGAGAAACAGGACGTCGTGGCGTTCACGTACAACGAACCCGTGATCTGGTTCGAGTACATCCGCGACATCAAGAGGCTGGACCCGGACCTGAGGGTCGTCCTCGTGACCAACGGCCTCGTGAACGACGGACCGCTGCGCGAGCTGTGCTCCATGACCGATGCCATGAACATCGACGTCAAGGGATTCACGGACGAGTTCTACATGCGCATATGCGGCGCCCATCTGAAGGATGTGCTGAGGAGCGCCGAGACCGTCCACGATGAGGGCGTCCATCTTGAGCTGACGTACCTGGTGATCCCCAGTCTGAACGACTCCGAGGATGAGATCGAGGCGTTCTGCGAATGGGTCAGGGACAGCCTGTCCCCCGACGTGCCTGTGCACTTCACCAGGTTCCACCCGGACAACGAGATGACCGACATCCAATGGACGCCCGTCGAGACCGTGCTCAGATGCAGGGAGATCGGGATGGGATGCGGCCTAAACTACGTGTACGTGGGCAACACCCTGACCGACGAGGCGGACGACACGTTCTGCCCGGGATGCGGCAAGGTGGTCATAAGGAGGCTCGGATACCTGGTCGACATCGTCGGCCTGGACGGCTGCGAGTGCTCATCGTGCGGACACCGCATAGACATCAAGATATGACAGAGGGTCCCCGAGCAGCACTGTCGCGACGAACGCCGCGGTCAGCGACAGTATGAACGGTACCGCAGGGGTCACCCTGATCCGTTCCACACCGTTCTCCCTGCAGTATTCCAGGATGTCCGCCGCATCGTCGGGGGAACCGCGATGCGGGACCCCTGGACACCTGGGGTCCTCCACAGGCCAGACGAAGACGGGGTCAGCGCCGGACACGTCGACGACGTATGACGACAGCGACCCGCGCCCCACATGCCCGTCACGGACGTTCCTGAGAAGCATCATGAGCGATCCCGACAGGGTCAGCGCCAGGGCCATGAGCAGCGCCGCCACGGCAGGCACCATCATCACCGGACCGGGCTCCGACAGCGGGAGCGGGAGGCACGGATGGACCGATGTCGACGGGAACGCCATCGCCACGGACATCAGGAACTTGATGTCGGCACCTCCGACGACCACCTTCGACATGTACAGTGCCAGGAAGGACAGGTACAGGGCCGGCACGAGCGCGACCTGCGACCCGACGGGACTGCCGGAGAGTGCCGGGACCACCAGCGACAGGACTGCCGGCACCAATATGGCGAAATGGACATCGGACAGCATGTAGACCGTCAGGAGGGACGCCCCGACGGCATAGGCGACGGCCGCATACGGGTCCGAATGGGACAGCACCACCGCCTCCGCTGACACCCCCGAAACGCACAGGACCAGCCAATGGCGGTCCGACACATGCCTGGTCCTGACATCGGACACCGATGCGGACACCATCACCGCGATCGCGATGACCAGCCTGACGGAACATGCTACATCCTCCGTGACCATACGCGGGATCTCTGTCCTCCGGGACTATTTAACGTCTCATGCGCCCGTCATATCTGCCCATCCTTCTTTCAGGCTACGGAAAACTTCGCTCTGCATGCGTTATATATAAAGAGCAGATGCAACCCGTATGAACATGAAAAGAGCGATGGCGATCGTCGCGATTCTTGCGGTCGCCGTCACGCTTACGCCGTTCCTGTCGACGGACTCCGACGCTCTGACGGAGGAGGACGTTGTGGTCATCACCGCGGACGGCAAAGAGGTCTCCATAGACCTCGACAGCGGCGAGAGCAAGACCGTGAAGCTGTACGTGACCAACAACACCACGGACGACCTGAGCCTGACCGTGTCGGTCAAGGAGCTGCACAAGGACCTCACTTGCACGACCGAGGTCCTCGTGGACAACCCCCTCGGGCTTATCGAGGGCGCCGACACCGGGAACAACAAGGCCCTGGTGAACGTCACCTTCACCGCCGAACAGTACGCTGACACCACGAGCACAGTGGCACTAATCGTCCTGAACTTCGTGGATGTGGAGAGCCAGGAGACGATCGCCGTGACCGAGGTGGCGAATGTCGGCATAACATCGACGTTCACCTCCGGCGACTCCTACAACAAGTTCTTCGGCATATTCCCCAACACCCTCGGGGAGCCCTTCAACTCCGCCGGGGTGACGGCGGTCATCACGTTCATCCTCTGGATCGTCCTGACCATCCTGGTCGCGGAGATCGTGATCCCCCTCCTCACCCGCCTGGTCGGAACGAGGAAGACGGACAGCGAGAAGAAGTCGCTGACGAAGAAGCTAACCACGACCATAACCGCGCTGATGATCGTCATGGCCGTGAACGAGTGCGCGCAGATCATGGGTCTGGACTCCGAGCTCGTCCACGGCATAGCGGCCCTGTCCAGCGTGATATACGTGCTCCTGACGGCCACCATCGCGTGGCAGGTCTATCTGTTCATCGTCACCGCGTTCCTCAGAGGGGTCGACGAGAAGGTCGACCTGGACGGAATGGACATGTCCCTGCTCCCCCTGTTCAAGATGATCGGGAAGGTCGGCATAGGGCTGTTCGTCGTCGTCGCCGTCCTCGGGGCCTTCGGTGTGGACCTGGCGGGCATACTGGTGAGCGCCGGTGTGGTCACACTGGGGATAACGCTCGGGGCGCAGAACACCTTGAACCAGTTCTTCAGCGGAGTGGTCCTCCTGGCCACGCGTCCGTTCAAGAAGGGCGACTTCGTGATGATCAACAACACCACGTACATCGTCCGCAAGGTGAAGCTGATGTACACCGAGTTCCTGAACTGGGACAAGGACCAGATCGTCACCATCCCCAACAACACCGTGTCCTCCGCCACCCTGGTCAACCTGACCAAGGAGTACCACGGGACCCGCGTGTTCGCATTCGTGGACGTGGCGTACGACTCCGACCTGGAACTGGTCAAGAGATGCCTCGAGGCCGCAGGGATGAAGCATCCCCATGTCATCAAGGACGGCTCCCGCACCCCTCCGAGCGCGAGGCTCGTCGGGTTCGGAGCCTCCGGGGTCTCGTTCAGGCTGGCATGCTACGTGGACGACTACGACGACAGCTCGCACTACTGCGGACAGATCAGGGAGCTCATATTCAACGAGTTCCGCGACGCAGGGGTGGAGATCCCGTTCAGCCGCATACAGGTCGACATCCTATCGGACGTGGAGGACAACCGCAAGGGCGGGTCCTCCGCATGATTCTGCGAAATCCGCAGAACACAAACCTCTTACCCCTTCTTTATCGCAATCCTGTTGCGGATATCATAGGTCGGACCGCGGTTTTCCCCATTAATTAAATATATATGCGCGGTACGGGGCGTATACAGGCGCCCCCGCCGGGTGATCAGATGATAGACAACCTCGACAAGAAGATCATAGAGCTGCTGAAGAAGGACTCCCGCTGCCCGTTCGTGGAGATAGCGAACCAGCTCGGCGTGTCCGAAGGGACCGTTCGCAGCAGGGTCCACAAGATGAGCGAGGAAGGCATCATCAGGGGATTCACGATAAAGACCAGCTCCAGGAACGTCAAGGCATTGGTGGAGATCAGCATCGCGGTCAACACGGACACGCAGGAGATCGCCAAGGAGCTGGCGGGATACGACGGGGTCACCGAGGTTTTCGAGGTCACCGGTGACCAGGACATCATCGCCATCGTGGACGTGGAGTCGTCCCAGCACCTTAACGACATCATCGAGAGGGTCAGAAGGTACGACAACATCCTGAGCACCAGGACAAGGCTGATACTCAAGGAGCATTACGGGGAGGTTTGAGAGATATGTTCGCAGGTACGGGAACCGCGCTGATCACGCCGTTCAAGAAGGACGGGGAGGTCGATGAGGAGGCGCTGAGGCGCCTTGTGGACTTCCAGGAGTCCAATGGGGTCGATGTTCTGCTTCCCTGCGGGAGCACGGGCGAGTCGGCGATGCTGGCACATGACGAGCACCTGAGGGTTCTGGAGATCGTCAGGGACCAGGCCAAGAGGGCGAAGGTGCTCGCCGGTGCCGGGAGCAACTGCACCCGCGAGGCGGTGATCCTGAGCAAGAGCGCCCAGGACATCGGGGTGGACGGGATCCTGTCCATATCCCCGTACTACGTCAAGCCCACGCAGGACGGCATATACCGTCACTACTCGACCATCATGGACGCGATAGACATCCCCATGATCATCTACAACATACCCGGGAGGACCGGGTCCAACATCACCCCCGACACCCTGATGCGCCTCGCGGAGATCAACGGCATCGCCGGCGTGAAGGAGGCCAGCGGCAACGTGGCACAGATCCAGGAGATCATCATGCGCAGGCCGAAGGGTTTCGAGGTCCTGAGCGGCGACGACGCCCTCACGCTCGCACTCGTCGGGCTGGGGGCCGACGGGGTCATATCCGTGGCGAGCAACTGCTGCCCGGGCATGGTGTCCGAGCTGGTCAGGAACGCGAGGTGCGGCAACATGGACGCCGCCCGCGCGATACAGGCGAAGCTGCTCCCGCTGTTCACGGCCCTCTTCGTGGAGTCCAATCCGATACCCATAAAGTACGTCATGGGCGGGATGGGATTCGGCAACGGCGAGCCCAGGCTTCCCCTGACGCCGCTGTCCGAGAACGGAAAGAGGAGGCTCGACCCGGTCCTCGAGGGACTGGGCATAGCATGACCACGAGGGTGGCCGTCGGAGGCGCGACCGGGAAGCTCGGACGGATGGTCTGCGACAAGATCGCGGAGTCGTACGACCTGGAGCTTACCGGGGCGGTGGTCTCCGAGGACGGCGGTCACGTGGGCGAGGCGATCCACGGCGTAACGGCCGTGGGCCCGGACGGCCTGGACGAGGTCCTCAGGGGATGCGACGTGTACGTCGACCTCACGACGCCCGCAGCGGCGTCGGCGGCCATAGCCAGGGTGCCCCGCTCGGGGGCGAACCTCATCCTGGGGACCACCTCGGTGGACCCGGACGCCCTGGAGGAGATGAGGAGGAACGTCGAGGACTACGGGACGTCCGCGCTCGTGTCCGCCAACTTCGAGATAGGGGTCAATGTCTTCTGGAAGGTCTGCGAGGTCCTCGCACGCTACCTTCCCGAATACGACGTGGAAGTGGTGGAGTCCCACCACGACCGCAAGATGGACGCACCGTCCGGGACGGCGATGGAGGCCGTCAGGAGGGTGCAGTCCGTCACAGGAGTGGAGAACGTGGAGTTCGGGCGCCATGGCGTCACCGGGCCCCGCGGAAGGGAGATCTGCATCCACTCCATAAGGGCGGGGGACATCGTGGGAGACCACACCGTCATCTTCGCCAAGAATATGGAAAGGGTCGAACTGACCCACAAGGCAATTTCAAGGGAGGCGCTCGCCGACGGATGCCTCGAGGCCATCAGATGGATGGCGGACAGGCGCGACGGCAGGGTGCACAACATGAGTGAGGTGCTTGGTCTATGATCACGGTAATGAAGTTCGGCGGCACGAGTGTGGGATCCGCCGAAGCTCTGAATAGAGTCGCGAACATCGTATCTAACACGGAGGGCGACAGGGTGGTCGTCGTATCCGCGATGTCAGGGATAACGAACTTCCTGGTCAGCGTGGTGGACAACCCGCTGATCGATCCCGACGGCATAATCGAACAGTTCTCCAACAAGCATCTCCTCACCGCGTCCCAGCTGTTCGACGGTGAGGTCATGGACGAGTTCAGGGCGGAGTTCGACGTCAGGATGGACGGATTCAGGAAGGCCCTCCTGGCCGACCGCGAGAACGCCTACTACAAGGACTCGATGGTCTCCCAGGGGGAGAGGTTCTCCTCGCTCCTCCTGGCGTTCCTGCTGAAGAGCATGGGCCTCAAGTCCGTGGCGCTCACGTCCGAGGAGGCGGGGATCATCGCGGCCGGACGCCCCGGCAACGGGTCCGCGGACCTGCTGAACACGGCCATCGGGATGACCATGAAGGTCAAGCCGCTGCTGTCCATGGACTTCATCCCCATAATCACGGGATTCTACGGGGCGGACGCCAACAAGCAGCCGATCACCTTCGGCCGCGGCGGGTCGGACTACTCCGCCGCCGTCGTCGCGAACTCGATAGACGCCGACATGCTGGAGATCTGGACGGACGTCGACGGATTCATGTCCGCCGACCCCAGGATAATCTCCGATGCCAGGAAGATCCCCGAGATGAACTTCGGGGAGGCCGCAGAGCTCGCGTACTTCGGGGCGAAGGTCCTGCACCCCAGGACGATCGAGCCGGTCAGGCTCAAGCACATCCCCCTCAAGGTGAGGAACTCGTTCAAGCCGGAGGAGCCCGGGACCCTGATCCACCACCTGAGGAAGAGCACGTCCGAGATGCTGCGCTCGGTCGCGGCCAAGACGGACCTCTCGATCATCACGATCAGCTCCGCGGAGATCGCGTACCGCCCCGCGATGGTCGCCAGGATAATAGACAAGATAGCCGACATCAACGTGATCATCTACTCGATCTCGACGTCGCTCTCCACGGTCGCGTTCCTCGTCCACAACAACGACGTGAAATTGACCCTGAGGCAGCTCAACGGCCTGAACGGCGGGGACATCGAGAGGATCGACGTGAAGAACGACGTGGCGCTCATCTGCGCCGTAGGTGACAACCTGCTCGACAAGTGCGGCGTGTCCGGGGACATCTTCAGTGCCGTCAAGGAGGCCAACGCGAACGTGGAGATGATCTCCGAGGGGGCGTCCGACGTGTCCCTCAACTTCGTGGTGCCCATGAGCAAGGTGATAGACGTCGTGCGCGTGCTGCACGAGAAGTTCATCGGTGATAAGGAATGATGAGAGAGTTCCCGTCCCAGGACGGAATCATGATGATCGGCGGCAAGTCCGCCGTGGAGATAGCCGACGAGTTCGGGACGCCGGTGTACGTCACGGACGAGCAGAGGCTCAGGGAGAACTACCGCAACGTCTACGACGCGTTCTCCAGGTTCATGGACACGAGGATCCACTACGCGTGCAAGGCGAACACCAACCTCGCCATCCTGCGCGTGCTCGAGCAGGAGGGCGCGGGGATCGACGCGGTGTCCATCGGGGAGGTCCTGACCTGCCTCAAGGCGGGATTCACCCCGGACCGCATAATGTACACCGGCGTGAACGTTTCCGACAGGGAGCTCAGGGAGGTCGCCGAGACCGGCGTGATGATCAACCTGGACTCCGTGTGCGAGATGGAGCGCCTCGCCGAGATCGCGCCCTGCTCTGACGTATCGTTCAGGATCACGCCCGGGGTCGGGTCCGGGCACAGCGCCAAGGTCACCACCGGGAACAAGGGCGCCAAGTTCGGGATCCCGCTGGACCAGGTCATAGGCACCTACGCCAGGGCGAAGGACCTGGGATTCAACATCAAGGGCATACACGCCCACATCGGCTCCGGCGGACAGACCGTCGAGCCCTTCATGGACATGATGGAGGTCCTCATCGAGCTGGTCAACGAGATCAAGGGCCTCGGCATAGACCTGGAGTTCATCGACATGGGAGGGGGCATCGGAGTCCCCTACATGCCCCAGGAGGAGGAGATGGACGTCGGCGAGCTGGCGATGAACCTCACGGACATGATCCAGGAGGAGACCGACATCGAAACGATAGTGCTCGAGCCGGGAAGGTACATCGTGTGCGACACTACGGTGCTCCTGACCCGTGTGAACGACATCAAGGACACCGGCGTCAAGAAGTACGTCGGTGTGGACGCCGGGTTCAACACCCTTGTCCGCCCGACGATGTACGACTCGTACCACTACGTGGCCCTCGCCAACAAGTTCGGCAAGGCCTGCACCGACAAGTACGACGTGGTCGGACCGATATGCGAGTCCGGCGACTACATCGCGCACGACAGGGTGCTCCCCGACCCGAGGGTGGGGGACATCGTCGCGGTGTACAACGCCGGGGCGTACGGGTTCTCCATGTCCAGCAGGTACAACTCCAGGCCGGTGTGCGCCGAGGTCATGGTCAACGACGGCAAGGCGGAGCTGATACGCGAGGCGGAGACCTACGAGGACCTCTGGAAGCACCAGATCATCCCGGAGAGGCTCAGGCGATGAGGTTCTGGAAGTACCAGGGGATCGGGAACGACTTCGTCCTGGTGGACGGGACCGCCGGCGACCTGGCGATGGATGCGGAATGGTGCAGGAGGGTCTGCGACCGCCACTACGGCGTCGGGGCGGACGGCGTCCTGTACGTCATGCCCGGCGAGGGCACCGACGTCACCATGAGGATCATCAACGCCGACGGCAGCGAGGCGGAGATGTGCGGGAACGGGATCCGCTGCGTCGCCAAGTGGTGCGTCGACTCGGGGACCGTCGGGAAGGACGAGTTCACCATACACACGCTGGCCGGCGACCTGAGGGCGGAGACCTTCAGGAAGGACGACGGCACCGTCGGGACGGTCAGGATAGACATGGGCGCGCCGATACTGGACGCCAGGTCCGTCCCGGTCGACCGTGACGGACGGTTCATAGACGAGCCGTTCGACGCCGACGGCGTGCCGATCAGGGCGAGCGCTGTGTCGATGGGGAACCCCCACTTCATAACGTTCACGCCGCTGACCGATGAGCAGGTGGACCGCCTGGGGCCCGTGTTGGAGAGGCACCCGTTCTTCCCCCGCAAGACCAACGTGGAGTTCTGCAGGGTCGAGGACGGGAAGATACACATCCGCGTCTACGAGCGCGGGGCGGCATGGACCCTCGCCTGCGGGACCGGCGCGTGCGCGACGACGACCGCGGCGGCCCTCATCGGGCTGGTCCCGTTCGACACCGCGGTGGACGTGCACCTGCCAGGCGGGTGGCTCAAGATAACAGTGGACAAACAGCTTAGATACGTCCTGATGGAAGGGCCGGCGGAGCTGGTCTTCACGGGAGAGACGGAGGAATGACAATGAACTACGAACAGGCAGAGAGACTCAAGCAGATCCCGCCCTACCTCTTCGTCAGGCTGGAGCAGCTCTCGGCCGCGAAGAAGGCGGAGGGATGGGACATGATCGACTTCGGCATAGGGGACCCGGACCTCCCCACCCCCGAGGAGATCGTCGACGAGATGTGCGCGCAGGCGCGCTTGAACGAGAACCAGAAGTACTCCTCATCCCAGGGGTGCAGGTCGCTCCGCGTGGCCGTCGCCGACTGGTACAGGAAGCGCTTCGGGCTCGACATCGACCCGGACAAGCAGGTGTGCATCACCATCGGGTCGAAGGAGGGCATATTCAACATCGCCCAGGCCTTCGTGGACGAGGGCGACACCATCATCGCACCCTCGCCCGGATATCCCGTGTACTCTGGCGCTGCGACCCTCTTCAACGAGGCCAACTGCGTCAAGGTGCCCCTCAGGCCCGAGAAGGACTGGCTCCTGGACGTGGACGAGTGCCCGAAGAACGCGAGGATGCTCTATCTGAACTATCCCAACAACCCCACCGGCGCGACCTGCGACCTCGAGTACATGAGGAGGGTCTACGACTGGTGCCAGGAGAACGGGACCATCCTGTGCTTCGACGCGGCGTACTCCGAGATGTGCTACGACGGGTACAGGGCGCCGTCCATCCTCCAGGCCGGACCGGACGCCATCGAGTTCGGGTCGTTCTCCAAGACGTTCTGCATGACCGGGTTCAGGCTGGGATACGCGGTCGGGAACCCCGACCTCATCGCCGGGCTGACCAAGTGCAAGGGCCAGATCGACTCCGGGGCCCCGATATTCATCCAGAAGGCCGGGGAGAAGGCGCTGTCCCTGTACGGGGAGAATGGGGAGACCCCGAAGTGCGTCCTCGACAACATGGACGTCTACGCCGAGAGGCGCAGGGTGCTGGTCGAGGGGCTCCGCGAGCTCGGGTTCGACTGCGTCATGCCCAAGGGGACGTTCTACGTGTGGTTCAACTGCGGCATGTCGTCGTTCGAGTTCACCCAGAAGATGATCGACCTCGGGGTCATAGTCACTCCCGGGTCGGGATTCGGCGAGTCCGCGGACGGGTACATACGCATGACCGTCACCGAGCCCGTCGAGAGGATCAGACTGGCCCTCGAGAGGATGAGGCGCGGATCCTACCAGTGAACGCGGGACGAACCCGCGGTCCGGGGCTGCGAGCCGATCGCGCCCCCTCCCCTGGTCCCGGCGATACGCCTCTCGAGGCGGGAAAACACCTTACCTTCTAAATTCCCGATCGCCATCGGACATCCTCCGTGGAGCCGCGTGTCGTTGGGACGGCAGCCTGAGAGATGCGCTGGGGGCCCTGTGCAGAGATGACGCGCATGATGGGTCCGCCCAGAGGATCGGACGGGATGACCCGAATATCCTTTGGGATCTGACGATCCCCATCCCGGCTTTTCATTTTTCAGAAGATGAGAGACGATGAGATATTCGTCCGAACCCGACCGGCGGGTTCGCCGAGGACCTCGAAATCCGGGACCTCGCGTCAGGTGTCGGGATGGGTTCGTCGGGGCCCTGCCGGGCCCCGGAAAGGTTTCCCGTCCGATCCCTCGAACCGATCGGACCCTCACGGACGATGCCATCCGTTCACACTCTGCGACCACCGATTCGGGATCGAGAACCCCTTCCGCCGTAAGGTCCATAAGCTCCAGCAGCGCAGTGAGTGCCAGTCCCTTCGATGTCAGGGACCAGTACTTGGCCGTCCTGCGGGTGCCTTCGACCTCCCTCCTCGAGCAGGACACGAATCCGCAGTCCAGAAGGTTCTGGAGCTGGATGGACGTCTGCTGTGGGTTCGGGAACACGTCTTCGCGCAGGTCGATCTCCTTCGAACAGCCGTTGTGGTGGAGATACATCAGTGCGGCGATGGACCTTTTGCGCTCAAGGACCTCGATCATACGCTTCCGGCATCCGGTCGCATCCTCGGTCTGAGAGCAGTCGACGCTCATGCTACCACTGTTCCATACTATAATTGTAGCCAACAGTATTTATAGAATATCTAAACCTGGATGGATTGTCCACGACCTGTGACGGATAAGTGTAATCATGAGATCACCGAACCCGTGGCAGGAATCGACCAGGTGTCCATCGAAAGGTCGGGCTCGGGGCCCGGGCTCTGATCCCTTATGCTCAGATCCCGAGCATAGGCATGGGATATCGGCCGGGACGTCAACAGGGACGGAATCATGCCGATAATCTCACACTTCCTCCGAATTCCCGACGGTCTCGGGTTTATATCGAGGATGCATCGACGCGATCGGACACGGGAAGCTATGGTCTGGAGAGAGGCCGAGGCGTCCGGAGTGTCCGGTCACCGGAGAAGATCCGGAGGAATACACATGAAAACGAACAAAATGGAAGTCACGGGGGGGGGGCAGTGCAAGCTCAAACTCCTCGCGGCTGTCGCCGTTCTGGCGATCGCGTTCGCTGTGTTCGCGGCTGTACCTGCAGTCGCCGAGGACAGCGATGCTGCGGATGGGGCATCTGTTATCAAAACAGAGGCTGACCTCACCAAAGCTATTGAAACAGCGAATTTTGACATAAAATTAGGAGATGACATAGAGCTTACCAATTGGCTCACGATCTCCAAGAAAGGGACTCTCGATCTGGGCGAATATACACTTTCGTCCAAAGCCGAGGGCGGACGCGTGATGTACATCACCAACAGTGGAGAACTCACGCTCAAAGCCTCGGGATCGGGAAAGATCTTCAGCGATTCATCCAATTACACCGATGACAAAGGTACGGAGAGAGCTGCCGCCGTTGTCAACGTGAGCGCGAAGGAGAACTCGACCGGGGGCATACTCAACATGGTCTCCGGTAAGATCGAGTCCGATGCCTACGGTGTCGCGGTCTGGTCCAACGGGACCGCCAACATATCCGGCGGGACCATCGTCGCCGGAGCCAGTACCGTCTCCGGGAACGGGACACAGAGCAATTGCAAGGTGAACATATCCGGCGGGACCTTCACATCGACGGGATCCCCTGCGATATACTGGCCCAGCTCCTCGAAGCTGGACATCACCGGCGGGACCTTCACCGGAATCGGTGGGTTCGACATAAGGAACGCCGAGGTCTCCATAAAGAACGCGACTGTGAACGTCAGCTCCGTGGACACGAAGGAGCAGGTCGTCGGAACCGATGGACCTGCCAGCTTCCCCGTGGGAATCGGAATCTATGGATGGCAGAACGGTAAAGCCTACGGGAACCCGGATGTCACCATCGAGAACGTCACCATAAACGGAGACAGGATCTGCGATGTCTACTTCGGAGTCCTCAAAGGCGGAGACGAAACCACCGCTACCAAGGATTTCAAAACTGCGACCAGCGTAACTGGAATCACCAATGTCAACAAGACCACCATGTCCCTGACGATCAAGGAGGGTGGGTCCGAGAAGTTCAAGTTCAACGGACTCTCCGCCACTGCCGGGACCGCTCTGATGCTAGACCTCGGCAGTTCTATCACCGCTCTGGAGAGCTCCGTCTTCAACTGCGATGTCGCAGTGGGCGGGACCAACGTCGTCACCATCGGTGCAGCTACCGCAGGCGAAGATGGAATTACGATCTCCGAGGGATCAGTCGTCATCGAAGGAAAGATGACTGCCACTGATACTCAGATAAAGATCGAGGCTGCCAAAGGGGACGTCAAGATCGGAGACCTCGAGATCACTTCCGGAAACCTCACGCTGAAGGACACCGAGATCATCGGGAACCTCACAGCCACGACCTCCACGATCGCCGTGGACGGTGGAGTGACCGTCGCTAAAGACAAGAAACTCGATGTCAAGGGACTTACAGTCAATGCCGATGCGATGCTCGTGAACAATGGAACTATAAGTACTGCGGATGCACCCCAAATTACAGGTAACATCTATGCTACCAGTGGGTCCACCACGACCCTCCCTGCCTCCACCAACGATACCAACATCGTGAAAGAATCGGGAGCTACCGTCACTGTTAACGATGAAGATGCAGGAAAGGATGTGTCTGAAGTTGGAAAGGTAACTGCAGCGAACTTCGGAGCCCTCGAGGCACTCTGCAATGCCGGGGTCGCAAAGATCGAACTGAGTGGATCGACCGCGATTCCTGTGACTGCCGATCTCCGCATAAAGGACACCACCACCCTGTATCTCGCAAGTGCAGCACTCTCCATTACCAGTGGAGTGACCCTGACGAACGACGGAAAGATTGTCAGCGGTTCGGCACCTACGACGGGTACAAGCGGAGACGACATCGTCTTCGTCAATGGAACCTTCGTCAACAACGGAGTCCTCGAGATCGAAGGAAATCTCACGGTTCCTGTGGAATGCAAGTTCTTCAACAACGAGACGATGACCATCACCGGGACCCTGACCGTGCTCGGAGAGTTCGAGAACTCCGGGACCCTGACCTGCACGATGAAAGATGCCAACGATACGGACTATGCGATCGTCGTCGGGAACGGAACCGCGAAGTCACTTTTCGAGAACTCCGGGCTCCTCTACGTTGCGAACGACATTGAGGTCAAGAACACCGCGAAGTTCGAGAACTCCGGGGCCATCGCCGCTGGCGAGGATACTAACGGTGACAAAGCCAGTGCCAACGACCTCATCATCTCCGGAGCAGGAACCTTCGAGAACATCGGCAAGGGAGTCGTCGGATTCGCCGTCAACACCTCCACCGTCATCGGTGTGGCATACGACGTCGAGATGACCGTCGACATCACCCAGGACACTACCTACGGAACCCTCCAGAACGTCATCGTCCCCGAGGGCAAGACCCTGACCATCCAGAGGACCGCATCCCTGACAATCATGGGGAAGCTGATCGTCTACGGAACCCTCAACGTCGAGGGCAACCTGGTCATCGCATCCAGCACCGGAGCCTCCATGGAGGTCGCCGGTACCGTCAACATCGTCAGCAACAAGGACCTCAAGGGAACCATCACCATCGGAAGCGCAGCTGAGACGGGACACCTCGTCGTCGATGCCGGAGCGAAGCTCGCGGCCCAGGACGGGACCACCCTCGACCTAGCCGATGGATCCGTCGTCGTCGACGGTGCCCTCGAGATGCAGACCGGAAGCATCCTGAAGTCTGCGGTCGCCACCGACCTGAAGGCCGAGACGAAGGACGTCAAGGCCAACGGTATCGTCTTCTCCAAGGACGCTCAGGTCGCACTGAACGGAATCTTCAACGGAACTGTCGAGATGCTCAACTTCGGATCCGTCGTCGTCGACAACGGAGCCAACACCAAGGCCAGCAAGGCCGGGGCCTTCGAGATCCAGCTGGCATCCGCCGACGCCAACGTCGTGATCAAGTCCATCATCCTCATCGACAAGACCGACAGCGCGAAGGTCACCGACCTCGGAATGGTCGTCAAGGCCAGCAAGGACGGCAACGTCACCGTCACCGATGCAGACGACAATTCCGTGTCGTTCTCCAAGAGCCAGAGCAACACCGTCACATACACCATCCTGACCGGGGAGCTGACCATCGCAGAGAAGGTCTCCTCGAAGAAGGTCGACGGAAAGGTACAGTACACCAACGCGATGGACGTCTCCGGACAGGTCTCCGCCGCCAACAAGTACAGCGAGACCGTCACTGTGTACGACACAGCATACAACACCGGAGTCTCCTTCATCGGAGGCGGAGTCCAGACCGTCAGCGATAACGAGACCGTCTCAAAGGTCACCGGAGGGATCACCGTAGAGGGAGACCTCATCCTCGGAGCCTGTGTCGCCCTGACCAACGGCGGATACCTGTACGTCAACGGCAGCATCGCCAACGACGGCACCGATGCACAGCAGATCGTCAACAACGGCACGATCACCGTCCTCGGGCTGATCACCTGCTCTGCGGAGATCGACAACAAGGGAACCATCAACGCCGCTTCCTACGTCATCAAGAACACCGTCGAGAAGAAGGTCATCACCACCTACTGCTACGCATCCTTCGAGACCGCCGTCGAGGCGGTCGCCGATCCCACCAATGAGAACACCCTGAAGGGAATCGTCCTCATGGGCAACAACACCGTCCTCAACAGTCTCGAGGTCCCCGCAGGGGTCGCCGTGACGTTCGAGGGGAGGCCCTATGACGGCGACACCGCGACGAACGTCCTGTTCGTCGGTGACTCGAAGCACAGGGACGTCATCCTCACCTTCGCCGACGGCGCGACGATGACCACCACCGGGAAGGGACAGGTCGATGTCGATGCGACCCTCACCTTCGCCGACAAGAACGATGACGAGACCCAGGGCACCATCTCCGATGTGAAGGTCGAGTCCGAGGCCAAGGATGGCCCCATCACGTACACCAACATCTACTACGCACTCGGAGAGGCCGACGACGGTGACGTCGTCACCGTCACCAGGACCACTGGGACCGTCGACATCACCCAGAGTCTCACCGTACCTGCCGGGGTCACCCTCGTTGTCCCCGACAACGCGACGAACCTGAAGGTCTTCGACGGAATGACCCTGACGATCGACGGCACCCTGGTCACCGACCTCGAGATCCTCGCCGAGCACATCTTCAGCACCACCGCGATGGACGTCCCCGCAGCAGGCACTACCGCTGCGAAGGAGTCCAGCGTCATCGTCGTCAACGGGACGCTCAAGATGAACTCCGTCCTGGGATTCGCATACGGGGCTGACACCGCGAACAACAGATTCGTCGCTCCTGTCGCCGGAGCGTACTACGAGATCGACGGATACGACTACGTCTCCACCCTTGCGATCGCAGTCTCCCAGGCAGCGGTCGCGGAGTCCGACATCGTCATCAACGGAATTGTCACCGCCGGAGATATCGAGTTCACCGGTACCGACAACTGTTCCAGCATCATCGTTAGCAACAGCGTTGTCTACGGAATGGACGAGAAGCCCGTCTACACGGCCCTCTCCGTTTCCTCCCTGAAGATCATCGACGGGGCACTCGTTGCTACCGGTGGGTTCAACGGAACCGTCAATGTCTCTGATGCCGCGTTTACCGCATCCAAGGTCGCCGGAGTCACCGTCACGGACGATGAGACCAACGGAATGGTCATAACCGGAACCATCGACGAGAGCATGGGCACCAAATTCGGCGAGGCATCCGCTTCACTCACCGCAGGAACCGCAGTCATGAAGGGAACGTCCCAGTACGTCGATTTCACGGTCGCCGCCGGAGCGACCCTCGTGTCCGACGGGGCCAAATTCAATGTCGAATACAGCATCGACTACGAGCCGTCTGGAATCCTTTACATTGATGGCGCCGTCTCCGTCGCATCCGCCAAGAACCTGGACGCAGGAATCGTCGTGATCAACGACGGCGGATCCCTGTCCGTCGCTGCCACGACCGAGACCACCGCGCCTGGGGTCGCAAAGATTGAGTACCTCTTCGTCGGCCTCGACTTCGAGGATGTGTACACCCTCGGCGCCGCAGCATCCGTCAGCGGACCTGTGACAGTCACCTATGCGGCCTATGTCGCTGCCGGATCCACCGTGGACGAAGTAGCCCAGAAGATCATGGACGCCAAGCCCCACACTGAGTTCTTCATCGAGGACTCCCTCTGGATGACCGTCTATGACTTCACGACATACAACACGATGTACATCGACCAAATCCAGAAGGCACCCGTAGAGAACGCAGAGTTCGACGGTGTCTGGAAGAACGAGAAGGGTGAGGACACTGAGAACATCGATGTGAAGATCGGACAGAAGGACTGGACCATCGCCAAGGCGGTCATAGACTACGACATCTACACCGTCTACGTCTACGCCAACGAGGGTATCGCCAACATCTACATCGACGGAAACGCGATGGAGAAGGGACTCATCCCCTCCGACAATGGAATCTTTGCGAACGGATTCTCCCTCAAGGTCTCCGCAGGCGAGCACGAGATCACCTACGACCTGACCAACGGATGGACCGGTTCCGCCGTGTTCAAGGTCAACGGCGATGCCATCAACGGCAACAAGTTCACCACCACCGGGACCCCTGGGGAGGCTGACACCGTCCTGAAGTACACCATTCAGATCAGCGGTCTCGAGAAGTCCGGATACGTACCCGACGCACCCGACAGCAAGGATGACTCCAGCATGGGAATCACCGACTACCTGCTGATCATCCTCGTCGTCCTCATCGTCGTCATGGCCATCATCGTCGCCATGAGGCTCATGAGGAGCTGATCGTAAACGAACGATCGAGAAAGAACAATCCCAATCACCTGAAACGACAAACCCCGGAGGTCTGGAAGGACCTCCATCCTCATTTCCACCAAAGGAAAGGAGAAATGATCCGGCGCGCCCGACGAACCTGAACAGCAAACAGCCATCGGAGCGGACCTCCCCTGACAACAGGGAGGTCCGGGCATCTCATCCCGTCCCGGAGAGACGACGGGAACGTGCGCAGGAACACGCTCGCCAAACCCAAAAGCCGCCCCCGGACAAGCCTCCGGGGACGGCCAACGATTCTTCTACACACCTGTTCCATCCAACGAACCGGGACCCGCCCGTCCGTGATATTTCAACATTGACCCGCGGCTCCCACTGACGGATACGGGCAGTCCATCCTGTAACACCGCCCGTCCTGTCATCAACACGTTCCGAGGGTTTTCGGGGACCCCCCGAATCCGCTTAAATACCCCGTCCCCAATCGTTCGGACATAGAGAGGATCAACATGGCCACAAAGACACTTGAGGACATTCCGGGCGTCGGCCCCGCAATCGCCGAGAAGCTGCGCGAATCCGGATACACCGAGATCATGGCTATCGCTGTCGCATCCCCCAAGGAGCTGGCGGAGACCTGCGAGCTCGGAGAGAAGAAGGCTATGGACATCATCGAGGGTGCCAAGCTCTGTGCGGACATCGGCGGGTTCGAGACCGGGGAGGACATCCTCGAGAGGAGGAAGACCGTCACGAAGCTCACCACCGGGTCCAAGGCGTTCGACGAGCTCCTCGCCGGCGGACTGGAGAGCCAGTCCATCGTGGAGCTGTTCGGGGAGTTCGGGAGCTGCAAGACCCAGGTCTGCTTCCAGCTCGCCGTGAACGCCACATTGCCCGAGGAGATGGGCGGGCTCGACTCGGACGTCATAATCATAGATTCCGAGAACACCTTCCGTCCGGAGAGGATCATCCAGATGGCCACGTACCTCGGGGTCGACCCCGACGTCACCCTGAGGAGGATCCACGTGGCCCGCGCGTTCAACTCCCAGCACCAGGTCCTCCTCGTGGACAAGGCGATGGAGATGGCCCAGGACATCAAGTGCAGGCTGATGATCGTGGACTCCCTGACCTCCCACTTCAGGGCCGAGTACGTCGGGCGCGGTGCGCTCGCGGAGAGGCAGCAGATCCTCAACCGCCACATGCACGACCTTCTGAACTTCGCCACGGTGAACAATGCGGTCATCGCCGTGACCAACCAGGTCGCCGCGAAGCCCGACGCGTTCTTCGGGGACCCCACCAGGCCGATCGGGGGCCACATCGTCGGACACACCGCCACCTTCAGGATCTACCTGAGGAAGGGGAAGGCCGGGAAGAGGATCGCGAGGCTCATCGACTCCCCCAACCTGCCCGAAGGCGAGGCGGTGTTCATGGTCACCGAGGACGGGATAAAGGACGCGTGATGCGCATCCTTTAATCCGACCTCCACATAATCGGGGGCGTGAGCCCCCAATTCTTCTTCGAACTGTCAGGCGAATCCAAGGACATGCCGCCCGCCGAGGCCATCCGGTGCATGGAGGCCGAGACCGACTCGTTCGATGTCGTGAGGCAGGGCCCGGGATATATCATCGCGGAGTTCGACGAGCGGTACCTGGACGGCATCGCCGACAGGATCGCCCTGACCAAGAGCATGGGGCGCTACCTCGGCGAGTACGACCCGGACGACCTGTCCAACCTCGAGGGTGCGGACCTTCCCGAGGGGACCTTCGCGGTCCGCGGCAAGCGCTTCGAGGGGATGATGAGGGACGCGGACTCCCAGGGGATGGTCAGGAGGATCGGGGGCGTGCTGTCCAAGAGAAGGGACGTGAACCTCCGCGAGCCCGACTTCGTCGTGAGGATGCAGATGTGCGACACCGTCCACCTGTACATCGAGCAGAGGGTGACTGACACGGATCTCCTCGAGAAGAGGAAGGTCGGCGAACGCCCGTTCTTCTCGCCCATATCGCTCCATCCGAAGTACGCCCGCGCGCTCATAAACCTCACAGGCGTGAGGAGGGGCGGGACCGTGCTGGACCCGTTCTGCGGGACCGGGGGCATCGTGATCGAGGCCGCCGAGATGGGAATGAGGGCGATGGCGTCCGACTTCGACCCCGAGATGGTCGCGGGATGCAGGGAGAACCTGGACTTCTACGGCCTAGAGATAGCAGACTTCGACACCATCGACATCGGGGACATCGGCGAGAGGTTCCATGACATCGATGCGATCTGCACGGACCCCCCGTACGGAAGGTCCACGAAGACCGGCGGGGAGGACATAGACCACATCTACGCCCGTGCGGGGGAGGCCATACCCAGGTCCCTCCGCGAGGGAGCGCGCGCCGGGATCGTCCTGCCGCACGCGGTCAGCTACGACACGATGGCATTGGAGAACGTCTATCTCCAGAGGGTGCACGGGTCGCTCTCGAGACACTACCACATATTCAGGAACCGATCCGCCAAACAATTGTTTTAACGTAGATTTCAATACCCCACTCATGAGAAAACTACCTCTCGGGACCCAGGATTTCAAAGAAGTACGGGACAAAGACCTGTACTTCGTTGACAAGAGCTCCCTCATCGCGGAGATCCTCGACAGTTCCGGGAAGGTTTATCTGTACACTCGTCCCCGCAGGTTCGGAAAGTCCATGAACCTCTCGATGTTGGATGCATACTTCAATCAGAGATATGCAGGGAATTCCTGGTTCGATGGTCTGAGCATAACTCGGATCCGCCAGGATGACCCGGAGAAGAACTCCAATGTCGTGATCAACATATCGTTCAAGGATCTGTCCGTCGAATCCTACGATGAGTTCATTGAGGATTTTATCCTCTACATGTCTGACGTCTATTCCCGTTATCCCGAGCTGAAGGATTCGGACAAGTTGAATGAGATAGTACGTGGAGACTATGATGCAGTATGTTGGCGGAGATCCTCGAGATCCGTTCTCCGCTCATCCATTGCCAGATTGTGCGATATGCTCGGCACCCATCACGGAAAGGAGGTCATCCTCCTCATCGACGAGTACGACAAACCCGTGAACAATGCCAACGGCGATGTCCGCGACAGGATACTGGCATTCCTGAAACAGGTGTATGGCGAATCCCTCAAAGACAATCCGTCACTCCGCTTCGCAGTGGTCACCGGCGTGATGCAGATCGCCAAGGAGAACATATTCTCGGACCTTAACAACCTGAAGGTGAACAATGTCCTGAACACCGAATTCGACGAGATGTTCGGATTCACCACAGAGGAGGTTCGGACCGCCTGTAACGATTATGGCCATCCCGAAAAGTTCGAAGAGGCGAAGAAATGGTATGACGGATACCGCTTCGGGAACACAGACATATACAATCCATGGAGCATCATAAGCTACATTGATTCTGGATTCGTGCCGAAGGGCTATTGGACAGGGACCAGCGGGAACTCGATCATAAAGGATCTTCTGGACATGGCTGACCAATCTATCATGGATGACCTCGGATCACTGGCATCCGGGAAGACTGCGGATGTGTCCATCGAGCCGAAGATTACGTACGCCGAGATGGGGACGAACAGGACCTCGATCTACTCCGTGATGGTGATGTCGGGATACCTCAAGGCCATCCCGAACGGCGCTGGCTACAGTGTGTCCATCCCGAACCTCGAGATGTATGACGAATTCGGGAAGGTGATCGCGAACAGATTCGAGGGAAGGATTCCCACATCACTCATGAAATTCACGAACGCCGTACTTGCCGGAGATGACAGAACGATAGAGGAATGCCTCTACGGGCTCATCGCGGACACTGTGAGCGTCAGGGCATTGGACAATGAGCATTCCTACCAGATGCTCATGATCGGGATGATGATGCAACTCTCCGGAAGGTACAGAATAACGGCAGACATGGAGTCCGGGAAAGGCTATCACGACATCAGGATGCAACGCCTCAGGGGCGACAGTCCCAACATCGTGATGGAACTGAAGGTCAAAGGAGGTTCCAACATCGACACATGCGCGAGGGCTGCGCTCGAGCAGATACTTGAAAGAGACTACACCCACGGACTGTCCGGCAAGACGATCATGTACGGGATATGCTTCGATTCGAAAAAGGCCCGGATAGTCTCCGAGAGCATCATACTCCGATGGCCCTGCCCCGATATCACTCGGACAGAATCGTCACAGGAAATGCCTTCCTGTATCGAAATGCGACCTCCTCGCAAAGGAACGCGTCCCATTTGCGACCTTGAACGTAATATATGCGCGCACGTATGGCGGTACCATGCTCAGACTCGGCTGGTTCTCGACAGGAAGGGGCCCGGGGTCCCGCAACCTTCTCAAAGCGGTCATGGACCGCAAGCTAGCAGGAGACCTCGACATAGAGATCGCGTTCGTGTTCTGCAACTGGTCCAACGAGGAGGCGGACAATCCCAAGCGCGAGCAGCGCCAGATGTTCTTCGACATGGTCAGGGACTACGGGATACCGCTGGTCACCGCATCCTGGAAGGAGTTCGAGCCCGAGCTGAGGGAGAGGGACGAGGCCGGGTGGCGCGTCGAGTACGGCAGGGTCCTCAGGGAATCCGTCAGACCGTACCCGTTCGACCTCGGGATCCTGGCAGGGTACATGCTCTGGATGGACGACGAGACCTGCGAGGAGTTCGACATGCTGAACCTCCATCCCGCCCTGCCGGACGGCCCCAAGGGGACCTGGCAGGAGGTAATATGGCAGCTCATCTCCGAGGATGCCCGCTCCCAGGGCGCCATGATGCACGTCTGCACGGAGGAGTGGGACCGCGGCGCGGCGATAACGTACTGCGAGTTCCCCATCCGCGGAGGGGAGTACGATGCCCTCTGGGAACAGATGGAATCCAAACTCAAGACGAGGGGCCTCGACGGCATCAGGTCCGAGGAGGGCCAGGACGAGCCCCTGTTCAAGAGGATCCGCGAGGACGGTGCGAAGCGCGAGCTCCCGCTCATCACCGAGACGATAGCCGCATTCGCCGACGGCAGGATCAGGATAGAGGACAAGAGGCCGGTGACATCGGACGGGTCCCTGAACGGCCCGTACGACCTGTCGGACATGGTCGACAGGGCGCTGGAGGGGTGAGCGATGCCAGGCGAGTTCGATCCGGTCGAGGAGCTGGGCCTGTTCCCGGACAGGATATTCGTCACGGACCTCAGCGGGTTCATACTGAAGAACAACGCCCTGAGGGACCTCTGCGCCAGGTTCATACGCAACGGCGCGCACTTCTACGACGTCGTGAGGAGGTACGATGCGCTGACCGCGTACGTGCTCGGGAGGGAGGAGGCCACCGCAGGGAGCCTGGTGAAATGGGTCATACCGTTCCTCAAGGCCAACGGGGCCACGGACTACTCCGTGAGGCGGTGCTACGCCGAGACCGTCCAGATGATGCCCGGGTCCGAGGATGCGCTCAGGTTCGTCTCCAAGCTGCTCCCGACCTTCGTCTCCACATCGATATACGAGCACGGATGGCTGGAGGTCTCCGAACGCGTGGATGCGCCGCTGTGCGACCCGTTCTACTCGAGGATGGACCTCGACCGCACCGAGTTCGGCCGCTCGGACTCCAGGAAGATCCGCGAGATGGGCGACCGGATAACCGCGCTCCGCGTCCCCAAGACCGTATACGAGCTAAACGTTCCCATGGAGGTCGACCCCGCGGACGTGAAGATCATAAAGACCCTGGACAGGATCCTCCAGGACGAGATGCCCGGGACGCCGGGGATGGCCCTTATGGAGGGCTCCACGGCGATAACGTCCCACAAGAAGGCGTACCACCTCCTGGACATCAGGAAGCAGACCAACATCGACCTCGACTGCACCATGTACGTCGGAGGGGAGGACACCGACTACCAGTGCCTGGACCTCGTCAGGGACGCGGGAGGGGTGGCCATGTCGTTCAACGGGACCGACTTCGCGGTCCGCGGGTCCAACATCGCCATAATGTCCAAGGACTCGACCGTGGGCGCCGTGTTCGCATCGCTGTTCAACGACAGGGGGATCGAGGCCATACTGAACCTCGCCGCGAACTGGAACAGGGACTACCTGAAGAAGTGCGAGTTCCCCGACAGGTCCCTGCTGGACAGAATGCTGCAGGCGCACCCCAGGAAGCTTCCCGAGGTGTACGCCGTCGACAAGAACAACGTCGACGAGATCGCCGCGAGGAGCGCGGAGTTCAGAAAAAAGCTGATGTCCTGAGAAGGGATGGTGCTCCAGTCGGGATTCGAACCCGAGTGTCGGCCTCGAAAGGGCCGAATGATTGGCCGCTACACTACTGGAGCCTAGCATGCCCATCCGCATCTGATTTATAAGGATTGTGCGTGGTCGGGCGATACGAATCCATTTTTATCCGCACTCGGCGATGCATAGGCATGAGCTCGAAGACGATGGCGGCCGTTGCGGTCATCCTCATAGCGGTAGTCGCGGCCATATCCGCGGCGACGATACTCGGAGACGACCCCCCGGACATGCCGGGACCCGACGGCGGGACGTTCCCAACGGACATACCTGAGGAGGAGAGGAGGTTCCACGACCCCGTCGCCTCCGACGAAGAGTTCCGGACATCCCTCGAGCTGATGAACAAGGTCCTGCGGTCCCCGGACTCCGGCATCGACGAAATGGGCTACGCGATAACCGGAACGTACCATGACCTCCTTGTCATGGAGGAGAGGTACATGTGGTCGGAGGCGTTCTACTACCGCGAGCCCGCGAAGTACTCCGAGGCGTTCCCATCCTGGTTCGCGACAGTCAACTCGGCGTTCGACGACTTCAACCGGTCCATCAAGGAAGCGTTGACGGGGGACAACGGCCAGAAAGTGGAATCCGCATTGGAATCGGTCGGCATGGATGCGGACTTGTATCGCGAATACGACGAGATGGACCCCGAGCAGGTGAGCCTCCTGCAGAGGCAGTCGGAGCTCGAGAACGAATATGCCGCGATCATGGGGACAGAGTACTCCGTCCAATGGGAAGGCAGGACCTGGACCGTCCAATCGGTATGGGACAGCGACACGCTGACCTCCGAGGAGAAGGGCGCGGTGCTCGACATGATATACGCGCTGCAGTACACCGATGCCATCGAGGTGTACATCGAGCTCGTCTCCGTCCTGAACGACTTCGCCGGATACTACGGGTACGAGGACTATGCGGACTACGCCTACGGGAATGTGTACCACAGGGACTACGCTCCGGAGGACGTCGCCGGGATGTACGACTGCGTCGAGACCAACGTGGAGATGACGACCACGCTCAACGACCTCCTGTTCGGGGAGAGCGACCTGTTCGGATCCCTGGGATACATCAAGGACTACGGGTACGAGGAGCTGTACGGGTCGATGGAGACGGTCGCAGACATGCTGGGAACCGAGTACTCCGACCTCCTGGGGTACATGGACAGGAACGGCCTCCTGATGATAGAGGGCATCGAGGGACAGATCGGCAGCTGCTACACGTCCGAGCTCCGCGCACACCACAGCGCACTGATGCTGATGAGCGACATGGGCACCCACAACCAGATAAGCGCGATACACGAGTTCGGACACGCCGCGAACATGTGTCTCAGCGAGAGATCCAACATATGCTTCGACGTGTGCGAGATAAACTCCCAGGGACTGGAATGCCTGTCCCTCCACCTCCTGGACGAGCTCGCGCCGGAGGCCCCGGACGCATACGCGACGATGGTCATCGGCAACCTGAGCTACCAGGTCGTGCTCGGCAGCATGCTGACGGAGTTCGAGCTGTGGGCGTTCGAGACCGAGGCGTCGGGGACCGAACTGACCGTGGACTCGCTGATGGGGAAGTTCGAGTCCATAACCGACAGATGGGGATACTCCATCTCGAACGGGGTGATCGACGACGGATACATATGGGCAGACGTCGGCCACCTGTTCTACAGCCCGATGTACTACATATCCTACAGTACATCCGCGCTGAACTCGATGGAGATCATGCTCACGGCGGAGGAGGACTTCGAGAAGGCGAAGGGCATGTACCTGGCGACCATGGAGCAGGACGGACGGAACGGGTACGTCGAGACGGTCGGGAACGCCGGACTGTCCAACGTGCTGGTCGACGGGAACGCCCTGAGGATCTCCGCCGAGATGAGCGAGTGGGTGAAGGAGAACTACGGGGACCCCGCATCGGCTCATGCCTGATCCGCAGGGAACACGATGACGAAGTGAAGGTCGTGCTTATCGTTCGAGTTGGGGACGGACGCGGAGATGTCCAGCTCATAGGTCCCGTCCGAGACGATCCAATAGCTCTCGGAGCCGTTTCCCACGGAAGGCGGGTCCATCTTGCCGATAGACCTGTCGGAGCGCACGCCGATGAATGTGGACCCGGACACGTCGATCGTGACATCGTCCTGCCCCGAGACCGAGAATATGAGCTGGAAGTCGGTCTTGTTGTGTTTGGCCACCTCCAGATAGAGTATGAACTTCACGCCCTTCTCTATGGTGAGCTTCGCCTTGGATGTCTTTTCACCGTCAGGGACGAAACTGTTGTCCACGTCCGTCACGCCGTTATCCTGCGACGCGACGAGCGCGACGTTGTAGTCCACCCCGCCGATGCTGTAGGTATCGTCCTCGACGAACACATGGTCATCCGACAGGAGCCCCACCCCTTTGTAGGACTTCACCCTGAGCGAGAAGTCAACGCTGTTGTCGCAGTTCTTGGAGTATGAGCTCAGAGCCGTCCCGTCGGTCGCCAGGAACTCCAGGTCCAGGTCGAAATCCGATGGGACCGATTCCACCGTCACCGAATCACAGCTCAAAAGGATCTCCACTAGGTACACGGAGCCCACGTTCACCGTGCCTACAAGCTTACTCTCCTCAGGGTTCGTGTTCTCCGTACTTATGACTCCGCCGGTGACGAACGATTCGCCCACCACGGCGCCGGCCTCGTCGTACTCGTATCTGACCTCGATGATCTCGGTGCACACTATGGACACCGACCTGAATATCGACAACCATTCCGACCCGCCCGACGACTGGGAGGCGATCACATGCAAGTCGGCGGTGGCATTGTCGCCGACTACCTTCAGGAAGACGTCCTGGACGCCGGACATGGACCCGGTCTCGCCGACGATCCTGTATCCTCCGGAAATCTCCTCGTACTCCAGGAACGCCTCCCCGAAGGCCGAGATGTCCCACTCGTCGGTGCATTCGAAATCGGAATAGAGATGGAGCCCGTACTCGGATGTCGACACGGGATTCCCTCCGCTGACCACGGAGGACGTCAGACAGAAGGACGTTGGAAGGAGCGAGGAGAGGACCAGGACCGCCAGTATCGTCGACAATGGCAAGGCAATGGATCTCATCCTACGCTCCGTTTTGTTCATGCCGAGGTAACAGAGAAGTTCACATCAACTGTGGATGCAGGCGATGCATCTCCTGCATATTCCGATGTTATGCCTCTAAGTTCGATCTTCGTATATTGTTCCGTAATCTCGAATTGAAGTCCGTTCAGAGGGTCACTATCTATATCTGAAGCCAGTGTGGCACCATCCCCAGTGTACAACCTTATCTCCGAAAATGGTGCGCTGTACACATTATAGGTCATCGTTATGGTGTAAGGTTCACTCGATGAGGGAGTCTTGTTTATCCCCAGATACACATTGCCATAGTTCAGTTTTACTTCAATCCCAGCCTCCACTTTGTATTCCTTCGTAGTTTTGAAAGCACTGCCGTTTTTCTCAGTAACCGTATTCACGGAATATGGAATCTTACCATCACCGAATATCGCTTTATTTTCCAATTCGGTATCGCCGCCAGTATTGCTGCTGTAAAGGCTCAGTTCCAGACCATCACCGGAAATAGGATTGTCATTGCTCGAGACCGTGGACGTCAACGAGTATCCCACGCCGATGATCGCAACGGCGCACATCATTATCGCCACTATCGGGACCAGGATCCTCTTGCGTCCCGATCCGCTATCGCTATCGCTCATTCGATTCCTCCTTTCTGTAAAAGCACACAACCTCGCGGATGCTGTACAGCATCACCGCGAGGCACGCGACCGCCATGATCAGCAGGACGGACTTCGCCTTGGCGAGGCTCGCGACCTCGCCCAGCGCATGGTTGACCCCGACCACCTTCCCGGTCACGGCGTCGAACGGCACGGCTTCTTCCGAGACGTTCGCATCTCCTTTGAGAACGAACAGCTTCGCATCGGAATCGATGTCCACGACCCTGTGCATAACCTCTATCGAACCCAGATCGTATGCCACGACATCCCCGACGGATATTCCTAGGAGATCGTCCCCAGAGATCCTGTGGACCATCGCCAGACTGTCTTCGGGAATCGTGCTTATTTCAAAATCGGTGTCCCCCGCATCCATGGACCCTGTGACCACGAGAACGAGCTCGCGGTCCTCCATGTCGAGGGAGCCACCGTTCAAGTCATACAGGACAAGGACCGAACTGACGACCGCGAGGATCGAAACGATGGCCAGGCAGAGGACCTTTGTCCCCCCCTAGGCGTTTTATTCGGCATATCCATCAGACTCCGCAGAATTTTTCTGCTAACTCTCAACTATTAAGAGCATCGAATTTAAACATACTCATCCAACCTCAAAATAATGAGTACAATTCTGTGTCACAATGATACACATGAGCATCCATTGTGTCAGGCCCGGGGAGCCGTGGCGGATGACCGGGGCCGACCTCCGCGGGATAGCCGCCGCCTATGTCCATGTCCCGGCGCTTCCAGCCAAGAAAGGCCCCTTCTTCCTATCCCTGACAAAATCATTTAAATAGTATAGCCTTTCATGGGCTTCAACATAAGTGATGATCATGGTAGACCAACCGCTGGAGAGTCCCGACGCAGATGTAACACGCGTCCGCCTGCCTAATATCAAGGAGAACGAGATGTTCGGGATAGCTGACCAGCTGCTCGGGGCATCCAAGATAAAGGTCATGTGCGAGGACGGCGTGTCCCGCGTCGGACGCATCCCTGGAAAGATCAAGAAGAGGATGTGGATAAGGGAGGGGGACCTCCTGATCGTGTCCATCTGGGACTTCCAGCCGGACAAGTGCGACGTTCACTTCAGGTACACCCGTACCCAGGCCGTCAACCTCAGCAAGAGAGGAAAGGTTCCCAAGAACCTCGATATTTTCTGATGTACCATGACCTCCTACGAGGAGGCGTACGCGTACCTCGAGAGGCATGTCGACGCCCTGAAGACAAATCGCACCGGAGACGAGCGCGAGACAGAGGGTGAGGTCTTCGACAGGAGGACCCTCCTCACGATCTACGATATGATGACCTCCGGGTACATCGACATGGTCCACTACCCCATCTCGACCGGCAAGGAGGGGAATGTGTTCTATGCCACCGACGAGGAGGGCGACGGCATGGCCCTGAAGATCTTCAGGACCTCCACGTCCACTTTCAAGAGGGTGGCCAAGTACATCGAGGGCGACCCCAGGTTCAGAGGGGTCACCGGGAACCGCTGGAACATGATCTACGCCTGGGTCAACAAGGAGTTCAAGAACCTCATGAGGTACTCCGAGGCCGGCATACCCGTCCCAGAGCCCATAACGTTCGATCAGAACTGCCTGCTCATGGAGTTCGTCGGGGACGAGACCGGGCCGGCACCCCAGCTCAGGGACGTCATCCTGGACGATCCCACCGAGACGTACGACGAGGTCATATCTTTCATCATAGACGGCTGGAAGGACGCCCATCTGGTCCACGGGGACCTGAGCGAGTACAACATCCTCATGCAGGACGGACAGCCGATCATGATCGACGTCGGACAGGCCATGACCACCGACAACTACAACGCGAAGGAGCTTCTGGAGCGCGACATTCGCAACGTCAACGCATTCTTCAGGAAGAGGGGTGCGGACATCATAGATGACAAGGTCGTCTTCGAGGAGACGGTCAACGGAAAGGAAGAGGACGAGGAGGAAGAGGAATGAGGTCCATCAGAGTACCGTCGGACAGGGTCGGAACGCTCATCGGCAAGAGCGGGGAGGTCAAGAAGACCCTTCAGAACATCTCCGGCATCAAGATCGACATCGACACCGAGGAGGGGGAGGTGATCCTGCACGACGACGTCGAGCTCGAGGACCCCCTGAAGGCCCTGCAGCTGATGGACGTCGTGAAGGCCGTGGGAAGGGGGTTCAACCCCGAGAAGGCCATGAGGCTCTTCGAGGACGACGAATACCTGGAGATCGTCGACATCAAGGAGTTCGTCGGCGACAGGGACAACCAGATGGGGAGGGTCCGCGGAAGGCTCATCGGGAAGGACGGGAAGACCCGTCGCATCATCGAGGACCTCACGGGAGTGGACATGGTGATCTACGGGAACACCGTCGGTCTCATCGGGAACTCGATCAGCCTGCCCGTGGCGAAGCACGCGGTGGAGCTCATCCTCCAGGGGAGCGAGCATGCCACCGTGTACCACTATCTGGAGAGCCAGCGCCCCCGCCTGAGGATAGCGGAGATGGGGTTCGACCTCTGAGCGGTGATCTCATGGAAGAGTGGATCGCAGAGAACATCGAGAGCGCCCGCGGACTGGCGTCCGAGGGGCTGTGCGACCGTTGCCTCGGACGCATGTTCGGCAAGGTCGGCACCGGCATGACCAACGATGTCCGCGGACGCATGGTCCGCGATGCCCTGGGCGAGATGGGCGAGGACCTGCCGGCGGCGGACCTGTGCCCCCTGTGCGAGGACGTCTTCGGGCTCATGCCCCGCTTCGCGGAGAACGTGGCCGAGGCGGTCAACGGGGTGGAGTCCGAGAACTTCCTCGTGGGGACCAAGGTCGAGCCGGAGATCGTCCAGCGCGAGAAGGACCTCTGGGAGAAGTACAACCTGCAGAGCCCGGAGGCGATCAAGTCCGAGCTCAACCGCGAGATCGGGAAGCTCGCGCTGCCCATGATCCACCGTCCCGTGGAGTTCAAGAACCCGCAGGTCGTGGCGCTCGTGGACACCAGGTTCGGAGAGGTGAAGCTTGACGTGTCCCCCGTGTTCATCGGCGGACGCTACAACAAGTTCAGCCGCGAGATCCCGCAGACCGTCTGGCCCTGCAGGGAGTGCCACGGCAAGGGCTGCCCACACTGCAACGGCAAGGGGAAGATGTACGAGACCTCCGTCCAGGAGATAATCGGGGACATCGCCCTGGAGATGACCGGCGGCCAGGAGCACTTCTTCCACGGCATGGGCAGGGAGGACATCGACGCCCGCATGCTCGGGGACGGGAGGCCGTTCGTCCTGGAGATCAGCCAGCCCAAACGCAGATTCATAGACCTGGACGAGCTCGAGAGGCTCTCCGGGGACAATGACATGGCCGCATTCAACTCCCTGCACTTCGTCCAGCGCGAAGCGGTGGAGAGGTACAAGGGTGCGGCCGCCAACAAGACCTATCGCGTACGCGTGAGAGCGGATGGGAAAGTTAATAAAGAAGCAGTAGTTGACACCGCCTTATCGTTCAAGGACGCCGATATAGACCAGAGGACTCCACGCCGGGTCGAGCACAGACGTGCCGACCTCGTCAGGCACAGGAGGGTCCACTGGGTGACGGCGGACTCTTTCGACGGCGACGAATTCGAGCTCGAACTCGAGACGGATTCGGGAACGTACGTCAAGGAGTTCGTGTCCGGGGATGAAGGCCGCACGCAACCCAACTTCTCCGAGAGGCTGGGGGTGCAGTGCGTCGTCACCGCCCTCGACGTATTGGCGATCGACTATCATGAACCATGAGGGATTCAAATGCAGGCATCCAGAGGAACCAGGACAAAGACCCGCAACCTTCTGAAGAAGAGGTGCAGGGCACGCGGTATGTCCCCTATCACCAAGGGACTCCAGACTTTCGAGACCGGAGACAAGGTCAACATCATCATCGACCCCAGTGTCCACAAGGGCATGCCCTTCTCCAGATTCCACGGACTCACCGGAGTCGTCAAATGCTCCAGGGGAGAGGCCTACGAGGTCAGCGTAAAGGACGGAAACAAGACCAAGATCGTCGTTGCCCGCCCCGAGCACCTTGTCAGGACCGTGGAGTGAGATTCAAATGGAGCAGAGGTACGTCACGGAAGCAGAGGTCAGAGACCTCCTCGAGGCCGAGACAGAGGCAAGGGGCGGAACCGAGTTCATGCTCGCGTCCCAGAAGGCCGCTCTCGACCACGCCCAGAAGACGTGCTCGATCTCCAAGGAGCAGGCAGACGCGATCGTGGCCGAGGTAGGGAAGTTCGACTTCGTCACCGAGCCCACTGCGGTCAAGATCGCCGATCTGCTGCCCGAATACCCCGAGGACGTGCGTGCGATCTTCGCCAAGGAGAGGGTCACCCTCGAGAAGGACCAGATCGAAGCCATCCTCGAGATCGTCCGTAACAACTCCTGAAGGGATTCGATTGGAAGACTACGCCTACATACTGGATTTCCTGCCGCAGGGCATACCCGGCGGCAACTTCGGCAAGCGCGAGCCCGTGGCATACGCCGTGGGGGACGAGGAGTTCAAGCTCTTCGAGCTCGTACCGAAGGCCAACGCCCAGGTCATAATAGGCGACAGGGTCTACATCGGGAAGGACACGGCGACGGTCAAGAGGGACGTCATCGACCACGTGAAGAGGCGCATCGGCTTCTCGGAGCTGACCAACAACGCCCAGAGCGAGATCGAGTACGCCATCAAGGACATCGTCCTGGCAAACCAGACAAGATTCATCAGGTTCTTCAACGAGGCCGAGGGGATCAGTCTCCGCAAGCACATGCTGGAGGAGCTCCCCGGCCTCGGAAAGAAGTTCATGACCTCCATCCTCGAGGAGAGGAAGAAGGGCGACTTCAAGGACTTCGCGGACCTGACGGAGCGCACCGGGATAAAGGCCCCGGAGAAGTTCATCATCGATCGCATTTCCCTGGAGATCTCCGATCCCGACAGGAAACGCTATCTTTTCGTCTCGAGATGAGCAGCGCAAGAGAGCTCATGGCCTCTGCCGGCGTCGTGCCGAAGAAGAGCAAGGGGCAGAACTTTCTGATAGACGACCGTGTAGCGGACCGCATCGTCGGCTACGGGGGGATAACCTCCGAGGACAGGCTCCTGGAGGTCGGACCCGGGTTCGGCATCCTGACGGAGCGCCTCGTGAACATGGGCGACTCCCTCACATGCATAGAGCTGGATGTGAAGCTCGCGGAGCACATACGCTCCACGTACGGCGACAGGCTGACGCTCCTGGAGGGAGATGCCGTGAAGGTCCCTTTCCCAGAATTCGACGTCTTCGTGAGCAATCTCCCATACAGCGTCTCGACCCCGATCATATTCAAACTGCTGGAGAACGAGTTCCGCACCGCGGTCGTGATGGTGCAGAAGGAGTTCGCGGACCGCATGATCGCGGACGTCGGAAGCCCCGACTACTCCCGTCTGACCGTCAACCTGTTCTACCATGCGGACTGCGAGATCATGGAGCCCGTCCCCGCGTCCCGCTTCGACCCCAGGCCCAAGGTGGATTCCGCGGTCGTCAAGATCACGCCCCGTCCCGCGCCGTTCGATGTGCTGGACGAGAGGACGTTCTTCAAGGTGACGGAGGCATGCTTCAACCATCGCAGGAAGAAGATAGGCACGTCCCTGAGGAACACAGGGCTGGTGGATTCCGCCGAGGATATCCCATATAAGGACGATAGGATCGAGAGCCTGCGTCCCGCGGAGATCGGCGAGATCGCCGATGCCGTCTTCTCCCTGAATAAGGGCTGATCGAAGCACATCCGGACATCGGATGTGCTCGGATTAAAATACAACATGTTGTATTTATCCGCATGAGCGACCATCTGGCGAGGAGATACTGCATCTTCGCCCTGGGAGTGACGGTCATCTCGATAGGCATCGGGATCATCACCAAGGGCTCCCTGGGGACATCCCCCATCACATCCATACCGTACAGCCTGTCGCTGGTCTTCCCCCAGCTGACACTGGGGAACTTCACCATACTCTTCAGCATACTCCTGATCGCGCTGCAGGGACTCCTGCAGAGAGGGAGAATGGACAGGACCATGAGGATCAACCTCCTCCTGGAGGTCGTGGTGGCCTTCCTCTTCGGATATCTCGTGGATGTCGCGATGTGGCTGTGCTCCGGGTTGAACCCCACCGCATACTGGGAGCAGATCCTGATGGTCTTCGCGGGGATCCCGATCCTCGCCTTCGGCGTCTACCTGCAGATCGTGGCGAACGTTGTCATGGTGCCAGGGGATGGGTTCGCATACGCGCTGACGATGAGATTGAAAAGAAGCTACGGTAAGGTCCGCGTGGCATCCGACACGACGATGGTCGTAATCGCCGCGATCATAGGGATCGTCGGCCTCGGGACGCTGGGCGGCGTCAGGGAGGGGACGGTAATCTGCTGCATCCTCACCGGCCTGGTCGCCAAGCAGTATATGAGGCACCTGTCGGGACTCACGTCGTTGCTCGTCCCGGGGAAGGACCTCGACACGGTAGCGGAAGGGGACAGGGAGAATGCCGTCGGACAATGACATCCTGGACACGGCGAAGCTCATCCGCCTCACGGGGAAGGAGATAGCCAGGAAGAGGGACTCCAACGCATCCAGCCTCGGGCTAACGTCCGCGCAGGCGGACGCGCTGACCTTCATCGAGGACAATCCCGGATGCAGCATATCAGACCTGTCCGAGAACATGGGCGCGACGCATCAGGCCGCGAGGGCCATCGCGGACAGGATGCGTACGAACGGTCTGATCGACATATCCGTCTCCGAGAGCGACGGACGCGTGAGGAACCTTGGCCTGACGCATAAGGGCCGCACGGTGCTGGGTGAGTTCCTGAGGATGGGCGTGGACGTGAACAGGGAACTGTTCGGGAACCTGTCGGATGCGGAGATGTCCGAGCTGCACAGGCTGCTTACATCGGTGAGGGACCACCTGCGATGGCCCATCACCGCACCGTCCTCTGTCGCTACCATTTAACGGCATGACCGCATAGCCCCTGGGGATCACATGCAGATAGGAATCGTAGGGAAGCCGAATGTCGGAAAGTCGACCTTCTTCGGAGCGGCCACCATGGCACCGGTGGAGATCGCAAACTATCCCTTCACCACCATTGAGCCCAACAAGGGCGTCGCATATGTGCGCACACCCTGCCCCTGCAGGGAGCTCGGGGTCCAGTGCACGCCCCACAACTCGCTTTGCGTGAACGGGACCAGGATGGTCCCCGTGGAACTCCTGGATGTCGCCGGGCTCGTCCCGGACGCGTGGCAGGGGAAGGGACTGGGCAACAAGTTCCTGGACGACCTCAGGCAGGCGGACGCGCTGATAAACGTCGTGGACGTCAGCGGGTCCACGGACATCGAAGGGGTGTCCGTCGGAGTGGGCACGCACGACCCAACCGAGGACATAACGTTCCTGAGGACCGAAATCGAGTGCTGGATGCGCGAGATCATCAAGAACGGGTTCTCCAAGATCGCCAGACAGGCCAGGATGCAGGGCTCCAAGCCCGAGGCGATCCTCGCCGAGAGGCTCCAGGGCCTAAAGGTCTCCGAGGCGCAGATCAAGGACGCCCTGCGCGAGGTGCCCCTCCCTGACGATCCCACCCACTGGGACGACGAGACCCTCCTGAAGCTCTGCGGGGCCATCCGCGAGAGGTCCAAGCCCATGATCGCCGCCATGAACAAGTCCGACATCGCCCCTGCGGAGAACTTCGACCGCGTGGCGGCGATCAACAAGCACTGCGTCTCCACCATGGCGGAGACCGAGCTCGCGCTGAAGAAAGCAGCGGCCGGAGGACTCATCGAGTACACCCCCGGGGACGACCACTTCACGATAAAGGACGGGTCCAAGGTCTCCGACGGACAGAAAAAGGCCCTGGACTACATGGCCGAGAACATGAGGAAGTTCGGAGGAACCGGCGTCCAGAAGTGCATAGAGGATGCCGCGTTCGACATGCTGGACCTCATCTGCGTGTACCCCGTCGAGGACGAGACGAAGTACACCGACCATTTCGGAAGGGTGCTTCCCGACGCTTTCCTCGTGCCCCGCGGGAGCACGGCGAAGGACCTGGCGTACAGGGTGCACACCGACCTGGGCGACAAGTTCATCCGCGCGGTCAACGCCAAGACCAAGAGGACCGTCGGGGCCGACTACGAGCTCCAGGACGGGGACGTCATCAGGATCGTCGCCAACAAGTGATTTCCCATGGAGACCGCGGACATCAGGATCATCAGCACGTCGTACACGACGGAAGAGGAGGAGCCCGTAGTGGAGATCTACGGGAAGGCCAGGGACGGGAGGTCGGTGACGGTCCTGGTCCGCGGCTTCAGACCGTACCTGTACGGCGTGGACGTCCCGAAGGCCATGGAGGACCGTCTGAAGGAGGAATCCGAGACAGTGTCCCTCGACCATGTCCCCCTCCTGTACAGGGGGAGGACCGTGGACGCCCTCAGGATAACGATCAAGAGTCCCTGGAAGGTCTCGGACTTCAGGAACAAGCTCCGCAATGCCGGGATCGAGTCCCTCGCATCCGATATCCCGTACAACCACCGCTTCACCTACGACACCGACATGGGGTCGTGCATACGCGTGACCGGGAACGCCGTGACGGAGAGCCGGTACCTCACCGACGCAGTCATCGAGATGGAGTCCTTCGAGACCGTGGAACCGTTCGACCCGGGGCTGCGCATACTGTCCTTCGACATCGAGAACAGCGTCGAGCACGAGTTCCTGTACTGCATCTGCGCCGTCGTCTACGACAGGGACGAGATGCGCGAGTGCCCGCCGATACACGGGACGGAGAAGGAGATCATCACCGCATTCTCCGACCTCATACGCTCCGAGGACCCCGATGTCATAACGGGGTACAACATAGACAACTACGATATCCGCAAGATAGACGAGCGCGCCCGCGCCAACAAGATGAAGGACGCCCTGCCCTGGGGAAGGGACGGAGGGCAGCCGAAGATCCGCAGCGAGAGGTTCTGGAGGGTCAAGGGGAGGATCATCTGCGACGCGTGGTGGGCGGTCAGGAGGGAGCTCCGCCCCAAGCAGGAGACATTGAACGCCGTCTCTAAACAGCTGCTAGGGGAGACGAAGCTGGATGTCGACCCCAGGCACATGGACCAGGAATGGAGGGACAACCGTGACAAGGTCCTGCTGTACTGTGCCAAGGATGCGGAGCTCGCACTCAGGATCCTGAACGAGGTCGACACCCTGAAGAAGGGTATGGACCTCGCGGCCGTGTCGAAGCTCTCCATAGAGGACGTGCTCACCTCGGGGACGTCCCAGCTGGCCGACTCCCTGCTGATACGTGCGGCGGACCGCGCCGGCGTCGCCGTCCCCCAGATGGGGAAGCGCGTCAGGGACGACGACCAGATCGAGGGGGGATACGTGCATGACATCAAGCCCGGACTGTACCACTGGGTCTGCGTCCTTGACTTCAAATCGATGTACCCCTCAACGATCATCGCCAAGAACATATGCTTCACGACGCTGTCCCCCGAGGGCAGCATAGTCGCCCCGTCGGGGACCCGGTTCGTGTCGAAGGACGTCCGCCTCGGACTCCTGCCGAAGATCCTCCAGGACCTCATGGACCAGAGGGACTCCATCAAGAAACGGATGAAACAGACCTCCGACGAGCATGAGAGGCACTATCTGGACGGACTCCAGGGCGCGGTCAAGGTCCTGATGAACACGTTCTACGGCGTGTTCGCATCGTCCTTCTACAGGTTCACGGACAAGAGCATCGGTGCCGCGATAACGTCGTTCGCGAGGGCGAACGTCAAGGGCATCATAGGGGACCTGCAGGGCGAAGGGTACAACGTCGTCTACTCTGACACCGACTCCGTGTTCGTCCAGTCCCCCGAGGGCACGCTGGAAGGATCGGCCGAGTTCGGCAAGAGGATGGCCGACAGGTATTCCCGCGACGGGGGCACGCTGGAGTTCGAGAAGCTCCTGGAGCCCCTGTTCACGCACGGGAAGAAGAAGAGGTACGTCGGGAGGATCGCATGGCCGGTCCCCCAGGAGGAGCTCCTGGTCAGGGGGTACGAGAGCAGGAGGACCGACTCCTTCGACCTGCAGAACAAGCTTCAGACCGAGATGTTCGACTGCATACTCGACGAGAGGAACGATGATGCGCTCGCCCTCGCCAAGAGGACCATCCAGGACACCCTCGCAGGCAGGGTGGACCTTGCCGAGCTGGTGATCTCCAAGACATGCAAGGGCATGGACGCGTACGAGAACCCCGACCGCATGGCCAACGTGCAGGCGGCCAGGAAGCTGATAGAACTGGGATACGAGTTCATCCCCGGGATGAAGGTCTCGTGGATCGTGACGGATGCGAAGGCCGCACCGATGAAGGTGGAACCGTACATCAGCGGCGTGGAGTTCACGGCCAAGCCCGACTACAGATACTACGCCGAGCGCCTCTCCAAGATGGCCGGGATGGTCACCGACGTATTCGGCTGGGACGAGAAGGACCTGATGATGGGGAGCCAGCAGGCCACCCTGCTGGACGGGGGGATGTTCTCGTCGAAGGAGGTCCCGGACAGACCGAAGAGGGACCCTCCGGCGACACCTAAGGCGAAGCCGAAGGTCAGGAGCCTCGACGATTTCTTCTGACCCTTCGGATCCTCGGGGGGTCGTTCGAACCGATGAGCGTGTCCATGTCGACTAGCAGCACCCGAAGCGTTACATCCATTTCAGTTTCTCAGAGCGGTGATCGGTACGACATAGACGTCATCGTCCCGTCTGAAGGCTGCGGACGACATGCCGCATATCACGCACTTGAACACCGGTGGTCCGACGCGCGAATTGCTCCCAATGTAATCGCATACCTTATTGAGGTTGTCCGCACCATCATCCACCTGATAGAATCCCAACTTAATCTCGAATGCGCCCCACCTCCCGTCATTGAGGATGAGTACCGCATCGAGCTCATAACCCTCCTTGTCACGGTAATGATAGAGCCTGCCACCGAGAGCATCGGCATATATCTTCAGATCCCTGTTACACATCGCCTCAAACATGAAACCGTATGTTTCGAGATCGTTCATGAGCATCGAAGGCGTCACCCCCAATGCCGCTATGGCCAACGAAGGATCGACAAAATGCCTCTTCACTGATTTTCCGATGCGATCCTTCGCCCGGAGCCTTGGATTGAACGGCTCGCAATTGTCCGTCAAATGCAATCTCTGAAGATCGTTGAGATATGCATCCAAGGTGGAAGTGCCGATTCCGTATCCCTCATACTCCTGAATATCGGACAGTATCGTCTTCTTGGAGACCACTGTACTCTCGTTTCTTGCCAATGATCTCAACAACATCTGAAACTTGATCTCATCCCTACTTTTATCATTCAGTTTCTTGAGATCGTTCCTGACCACACCATCTATGTAATCCGGAGCTATTTTCAGAGCCTCTGCCTCAGACAGACCCAAACTACCTGGCCATCCGCCGCGTGCGGTCAGGAATACCAGATGTTCCAACCTCACATCCCCAATCATGACATTTTTGAACGAACCATCGAACATCGAACGGATAGTGATCGCTCCTGTGGAATCTCTGGATTCGAAAAGAGACATCGTGCGCATCTTGATGGTAGATATACGCCCTACTCCACTATGGATTATGTCCCCATCATTGGGAGTTGCGGAACCGGTCATTATGAACAGGCCTTTCTCAGGATTTCTACGATCCACATTCGATCTCACTGCATCCCACAATGACGGAACCTCTTGCCATTCGTCTATGGTACGTGGAATTTCACCAGACAACACAAGATCCGGATCCATCATCGCCAGCTTACGATTCTGATACGAATTGGAAGGATCGTCGACCGAGAACATACTCCGGCTGTGATGGAGGGCTGTTCTGGTTTTTCCACACCATTTGGGACCTTCGATGCATATTGCTCCCATGTAACCCAATTTCTCTATGATTGTCTCATCGATGAGACGAGGTAGATATGGTGTCCGATCGTTCATCACAAATCCCAAGATATATCATACATATTTGCAATAAATATTTGGTGGGTGTTTCAACAAGGATTTAGTGGGTGTTTCAACAAGGATTTAGTGGGTGTTTCAAATTTTAATTTTTCTAAAGAAATAAATAATCTTAATTTTTTCTAAATATTGTATATTATTATACAAAAAATTAAAGGAGGAGCCTGGTATCTCGCCCAGACCCCGTTTGAATCAGTTCCCGACGAGTTCGGTACCCGAGAACGACATGGTCGGAACGTTGATCACACCCATCTGGGTGGAATCGGACCCGATCATCTCGATGTTCCTCAATGCCTCGATCATGTTGCCCATTAGGAGCGAGTTGTTCACGATACCGACGACCTCGCCGTTCTTCACGATGTATCCACAACGCACGTTCAGTCCGAACCTTCCGGACAGCTCGTCCGCCTCAGGATTCGCGAACCTCTCGACGAGTATCCCGTCATCGGTCTGCTCTATGATCTGCTCCCTGGTGTACTTCCCGGGAGTCACGGTGAGGTTCAGGGGCTTGACGATGGGCGTCCTCTCGAATGCACCCATGGCCTCCACACTGGACCTGCGCATGCCGTTCCCGGTGCTCGAACCGCAGAAAGAATCCCTGAGGAACGTCCTAAGGACGCCGTCCTCGATGACCGCACGCCTCTCGGTGGGCGTCCCCTCGTCGTCGAACTCGCACGAGAGCGGGGCCGCGACCGTGGGATCGTCGACCATGGTCAGCTCCGGAGAGGCGACCTCCTTCCCTATGGAGTCCTTCCACAGCGATGTACCATACTTGACGTTGTGACCGTTGATCGATGCTCCGAGGGATGTCATCAGCATCTCGCCCAGCTGTCCGGGGGGAAGGATCATGGAGAGCTTCCCATGGCCCTCGAATCCCTTGGCGGATGCGGAATCGCGGGCCTGACGGGCCAGGGACCCGCCGATCCTCTCGACGGGGACGTCGAGATGGGTCCCATGGAAGGTCTCCGCGCCCTCTCCTGGCTGCTCCCCGCGGAACATGGATGTGAAGTGGCCGTAGACCAGCGTACTCCTGTGGGCCGCGTCGACACCGTTGTTGTTCATCACCCGGGAGACGTTGGTCGAGATGCGCACCTGGGCCCGGGGGATCTCGGCATCGCACGAGTCGATCAACCTACGGGCGATGTCCCTCAGGACATCCGGGGTGACCTCCTCGATCCTCCTGTCCCAGACGTCGGGACGGTCGATCCTCCTGGATGCGGGCTCAGCGAACCTCAGCCTCTCCTTGCCCTCGGGCGAGAACCTCAGGACGGTCTCGGCCATCCTGACGCACTCCGGGACAGAGATGTCCCCGGAGAGGTTGACCGATGCCTTCCCCTGGCGCCCGCCGTCGGCCATCCTGACCATCAGCCCGGACTCGCGCTTGGTCTCGATGTTGCTTATCCTGGTCCCGTCGATGTAGACGGTATGGATCACCGCCTCGGAACCGTAGGCCTCGGCCTGCTCGTAGCCGTCGACGGCCCTCAGGGCCTTCTCGACATGGAAGTCTAGGTCGCTCACTGGCCTCCCCCCACGATCATCCTGGCACGCATGTACGGGCCTCCGGTGGAGACCCTGACCCAGTCCTCGATGCCCTTCCCGCACATGCCGCCATCGAGGAGGACCTCGTTGGTCAGTGCGTCCGCGGACGACAGGATGTCGATCGACTTGCCTGTGAGCGTGAACGACTGCACGGGCTTCACGATCTCCCCGTTCCTGATGAGGTATCCGCGTAGACACTTGGCCTCGAAGCATCCCCCGACGGGATCCTCCATGCCGTTGAGCATCTTGTCGCAGAGGATGCCTTCCTTGGTGTCGGCTATGAGCTCGTCCTTGTCCCAGTCGCCGGGACCGAAGAACGTGTTCGTCATCCTGACCCAGACCCTCTTGCCGCTGTTCTCCGCCCTCCCGTTGCCGGTGGGATGGACCCCCAGACGGGAGGCGGTCTCGAGGCTGTGCATGTAACCCTTGTACTCGCCATGGTCGATGATCGTCACCCTGGACGATGGCGTGCCCTCGTCATCGAACGGGATGGAGCCGTGCGCTCCCGCGACGGTCCCGTCATCGTACATCGTGATGAGGTCCGATGCGACCTTCCGTCCGACGGCGTCTGTGAGGAAAGAGCGCCTCTTGGTGATCTCGTCGCCTTCGGAGGCATGGCCCATGGCCTCATGTGCCAGCAACCCGGACACCATGGGATCAGAGATGACCGTCATGTTCCCGGAAGGGGCCCTGTCCGCACCGAGCGTGACGATCGCCTCGCGTGCCGCGCCCCTGCCGATCCCCTCCAGGTCGGCGTCCCTGACGACCTCGAAACCCTTCGTGCTGTCAGGACCGTCGTAGTACTGCTCCATCCTCTGACCGTCGGCCGCGATGGACATCGCCCTGCACAGGGTGCGGACCTCCTCCCAGCTCAGGTCGGAGCCCGCGGAGTTCACGAGGGCGTTGGTCTTGATCTCCTCGGAATAGGCTCCGGCGCGGTTGATTATACGGTCGTCGATGGCCTGGGCCCTGTCGATGTCCAGTGCGGCCTGGATCTTCTCCGTCAGATCGACGGAATCGGGGTGTATCCTGACCTTCGCCCTGTGGTCCCCTCTGACGACCGCCGGCTCCAGTTCCAGCCCGGGGATCCCGTCCCCCTTCGCATTCGCGGCCGCCTCCTCGGCCGCCCTGAGGACCGCCTCCCTGTCGAAGGATGTGGACGTCCCGTAGCCCCAGCGTCCGCCTGACCATGCCCTCAGGCACACGCCGCCGGTGCTCTTCTGGACCAGCTGCTTCAGGTCGCCGTTGATGGTGCTGGCCCCTGTCACGCGAACGGTCTGCGAACGGGCATCGGCGAAATCCGCTCCGAGATCGCGCATCCTCTCCACCGCGAGGTGGAGGACATCCTGGGCCTCCTGGGCCTTGATGGATACCGATTCCATCTCAGATCACCGTGAATGAGTGGTCGAACGACGTGAGAACCTCTGACCCGCTCTCGGTCACGAGGACGGTGTCCTCGATCCTGATCCCGCCCACACCGGGAATGTAGATCCCCGGCTCCGCGGAGACTATGTTGCCGGCGCGCAGTATCTGCTCGGACCTCGGGGAGACGGAGATGTGCTGATGCACGTCCTGACCGATCCCGTGGCCGAACGAGTGGATGAACCTGCCCTTGAACTCGGACTCGTCGATGACCTTCCTTGCCGCGAGGTCCGCGGCGCTGGCGTTGGCACCGTCGCGGTACTCCGCGATGCCCGCCTGCTGAGCCTCCAGGACCACCGCGTACGCCCTCTCGAGGATCTCGGGAGGCCTTCCGAGGAACACCGTGCGCGTCATGTCCGAACAGTATCTGTCGTACTTGGTCCCGAAATCGAACAGCGCGGCATCCCCCTTCCTCAGCCGATAGTCGCAGGGCATGTGATGGGGCTGCGACGAATACGCCCCGAACGCCGCGATCGTGTCGAATGCGTTTCCCGTCCCTCCGAGCTCGCGCATCCTGTTGTCCATCCTGGAGGCGACCTCCTTCTCGGACACCCCCTCCGAGAGCATGTCGGGGATCTCCGCGGCGACCTTGGACGAGATCGCACACGCCTTGCGGGTAGCCTCGATCTCCTTGGCATCCTTCACCGATACGGTGTTCCCGATCGCATCGGTGGCGTTGACGACCTCGATGTCCTCGGCCACCTTCTTCACGTACTCCGCGGCCGCGTATGTGACGTTGTTGACGTTGAACCCGACCTTCCTGCACCCCTTCAGGGCGTCCTTGATGAACTGGGCGCGCTCCTTCCCGTCGTGATAGACGTGGATGTTCCCCTTGCCGTCATGTGCCCCCTCCTCCTCGAGGATGCTCACGATCACATCGAGCTGTCCCCCGGGACCCACGATGGCGAAGCTTCCCTCGAATGTCCCCGACGTCTGTTCCGTCAGGTACCAGAAGGCCGAATCCAGGAACGGCTCCCCATCGTTGGCTATGACGACGGCATCCATGCCGTCGGCGTTCTCCATGAGCCTCTCGGCCCTCGTCCTCTGCATGGGAGGGTGATTGTAAACGCTGTTATTAGGCATGATGCCCGATAGTTCATGGATGTATCAGGAACGCATCGGATCGTGCATGTAGATTTTTACATATTTCTGTAATAATTTCATTTTTACATATTTTTGTAAAAATGAAAAACAATATAAACAGTGGGGGAAATCTGGGAATTATGGACGCGAACGACCAGTTCTTCGGCAGGATATCCGAACTCACTAGGCTCGAATCGATCTATTCGGCACCGGGCAGTGGAACCTGCATCGTCCTTGGTCGTAGGCGTATCGGCAAGAGCACGCTCCTGGAGAGGTTCTGCGAGGACAAGCACAGCCTCTACATACAGTTCTCATCCGGAGCCACTATGGAGAGCCAGCTGGAGATAATGGCGACCAACATATCGACCCTACTGGGTGAGGAGGAGATCCACTTCGACACCTTCGGAGATGCCATGGACGCCATCGGCGACATCTGCAAGAACAGGAAAACAGTAATCGTTTTCGATGAGTTCCCGTATCTGGTGGAATGTGCGAAGGATGTGTCGGGCAGAGTGAAGGATTTCCTAGACCTTGTCCTCAAGAGAACGGACTCCATGTTCATCATCTGCGGGTCCGTGATGTCCGTGATGATGAATGAGGCAGCCGATCCCTCCAGGCCGCTGTTCCAGAGATTCGACAACATCATGACTCTGGCCCCTCTGCCGATAGAGGATTGCAGAGGTTTCCACCCGAACCTGAGCGAGAGTGAGCTCATGGATGTATACCTGATGTTCGGAGGGATCCCCAGATTCCATAGGAAGATGTCCGGAATGTCCTATGACGACATCCTCGTCCAACTGGCGATGGACTCCGACTGGATGTCGATGGAGGCCAACCTGCTCATCCGCTCCGAATTGAACAATCCCGATGCACATGAGAGAGTGGTGGATGCCATAAGCAACGGTAGGACGACGGCAACGGACATAGCCAACGGGGCAGGACTGCCCATATCCACCTGCGACAAGTACCTGGACGATCTCGTCCGTATAGGGATCGTCGGAATCAGAAAACCAATGATGGGGGCGAGCACCAGGCCCAACTACTACATCCTGGACAGCATCACGGCATTCCACAGGGAGATTCTCAGCAAGAACGGGTCCAGACTCAGATACAGGGACAGGGACAGACTGGCCCAGGCCCTCAGGGAGGATGTGGCGACGTTTCTCGGAAAGAGATTCGAGATCCTGTGTACAGACTTCTTCTCCAGGAACTATCTGTGCGACGAGATTGGCAGCTGGTGGGGGAAAATCGATGGGGAGGACACGGACATCGATGTCGTGGCGATTGCAATCGATGATAATGGGCTGAGGAGACAGGTGTTCGGTGAGTGCAAGCACAGGATGAAACCCGTCACATGGGCGACGTTGAACGAGCTTCAGGACAAGGTCAAGCACTTGAGGAACGTCGTCAACCCCACGCTCGTGCTGTTCTCATGGTCGGGATTCAAGGAGAACCTCCTTGACGATTCCGAAGATATGGGGGTCATGCTCATCGGACTCGATGCGCTGACCGGAAGGGAAAAAGCGCCTCCCCTGCCACCGATCCCATCGAAGGTGGCGTGATCCCACACAAATTAACTGATAATTTACTAACCGGACCTCCTGGTGATACAGGAGGTCACCGATCCACGCACCTGCGGCGACATAATCAGCACCATATCACACAGATGCATCAAATCCGGGGACATAGCCACGAGGATCGGAAAATCCATCGAAGTCGCGACGAAATACATCTCTGACCTGAAAATCACGGGGACCCTGAGGAAGTCATATCCCGTCGATAGGATGGAGGGCAGGATCGCCCGCTACGAGCTGTATGGTGATCTCCTGACGTTCTACCATCGTCAAATGAGCCTGATCGGCGATGCCGTGTCCGATGAAGAGAGAGGGGGCGCTGCCCGGAAGGTGCTGAGGACCACGAGAACGACTTCGGGTTCATCTTCGAAAGGATCTGCACCCAATGTCTAAAGGAAACCTGGGACGGAAAAGCGGAGAGATGATGGGGACGAGAGACACACCCGAAGATGGGGTGATGAATGGTTGGATGACGGTCCGGGTCGTCCCCGGACCGCCGGGATCATATCCCGATCCACTCGTTCCCGACGATCCTCTCCAACGCGGATATGGCCGAGAGGGATGCGAGATAGGAGGTCTTCGGATTGTCCGGGGACGGGACGTTGTATGTGTGACAGGTCATCTCGCCGAACTCTCCCTTGATCCTGAGCTCGTGCGAGTTGCTGTGGGTGGCGGGATCCAGGACGATCTTGACCTTGGTCCTGTCGAACCCCACGCCCAGAAGGGCCACTGTGGCGGCGACGTTGATGTTCTTGGGGAAGAACCTGACCGCATCCCTGGCCGTTCCGGAGAAGATGATGGTAGGCTCCTTCACCTTGTCTACGTCGATGCCGTGATCGATGATATAGGGGACCCCCTCCAGGCTCTTCGGGCCCTTGATCGTGATGAGCTCCACCTCGTCCAGCCTCCCGACCGCAGACGAACGGAGACCATCCGTCCCGCAGATCGCACCGGACGGGATGAAGATCTTGGCCTCGGCCTGGTTCGCCTTCGCCCTGACCATGCTCCTGAAGTCATCGTCCACCAGGGCCCCGACGGACATGACCATCATGTCCACCCCTCTGGACACGACCTTCGGGATTATGTCCTTGGCGGCGACCTGCGAGGCGGCCTCGATGACCAGGTCGCAGTGATACAGCTCCTCCTCCACGTTGTCCACCACGATTGCCTTCTTCAGCTGTGCTGCAAGGTCCTCCGCGAGCGGCCTCTCCATGTCCATGAGGTAGATCCTCTTGACCTCGGGAATCTCATCAGCGGCGCGGGCGAGCTTCGACCCGATGGAACCGCATCCTACGATCGTTATGCGCATGAGCGCCCTTACCAGACGGACGGTATTAAGGGTTTTGCGAGAGTCGCTGGAATGAGACGCGCATAACGCCCGAAATCCGTAGATATTTTTCGAAATTGTTTGTCATCCCGACGGAATCCGTAGAAACCGCCGGGATGATCGATCAGCTCAGCATGTTCCTGAGGTCCGCCTCCGGGTCCGATATCGGATGGATGTCGTACTCCTTCACCAGGATGTCCAGTACCGCAGGGGACAGGAATGCCGGGAGGGACGGCCCGAGATAGATGTTCCTGATGCCTAGATGGAGGAGGGTCAGCAGTATGCACACCGCCTTCTGCTCGTACCACGACAGGACCATGTTCAACGGAAGCTCGTTGACGCCGCATCCGAACGCCTCGGAGAGCGCCACCGCGACCTTGATGGCCCCGTATGCGTCGTTGCACTGACCCATGTCCATCATGCGCGGGAGTCCCGCCACGGTGCCCATGTCCATGTCGTTGAACCTGTACTTCCCGCATGCAAGGGTCAGAACGACGGAATCGGAGGGGGTTGCCTTCACGAAGTCCCTGAAGTAGCTCCTCTCCGCCCTCGCACCGTCGCATCCTCCGACCAGGAAGAAATGCCCGATCTGACCGGACCTCACTGCCTCTATCACCTTGTCCGCCACCGAGAGCACGAAACCGTGTCCGAACCCCGTGTGGAGGACCTCTCCCGTGTCCGTGGCCTCCGCGAACCCTCCCAGCTCCAGGGCCCTCTCTATGACTGGCGAGAAGTCCCTGTCATCGCCTATGTGGGAGGCGCCGGGGAACTGGACGGGACCGGTGGTGAACACCCTGTCCCTGTACGAGGGCGCGGGAGGCACTATGCAATTGGTGGTGAACACGACCGCTGCGGGCACCCCGTCGAGCTCCTTCCTCTGATTCTGCCAGGCGGTACCGTAGTTCCCTCTGAGATGGTCGAACCTCCTCAGCTCCGGATACGCATGTGCCGGGAGCATCTCCCCATGGGTGTACACGGAGATCCCCTTGCCCTCGGTCTGCTCCAGGATGGCCTTCAGGTCCTCCAGGTCGTGTCCGGTGACGATTATCGCAGGACCGGCGACGACATCGCGCGAGACCGTCACCGGCGAAGGGACACCGAACCTCGATGTGTTGGCTGAGTCCAACATGGCCATGCACACGAGGTTCGCCTTCCCGACAGCCATCACTGCCGGGAGAAGTCCCTCCGCACCCATGTCCGATCCTATGGCGCGCAATGCCTCGAACATCGTCGAATCGACCTCCTCGTCCGTCCTGCCGAGGACCTCCGCGTGATATGCGTAGGCGGCCATGCCGCGGACCCCGAAAAGTATGAGGGATTTCAACGAACGGATGTCCTCCTGCGCGATCCAGACATCCGACATCCGGATCTCGTTCCTTCCGCCGGAGATCCCCCTGACGTCCGAGATCATGGACCTTATGCTGTCTGCATCGAAGTCCACGTTGGTCAGAGTGGCGAAGAGGGCCTTCCTCACGATCGGGCACACGCCCTCGGACGGCCCGACCGTCCTGGCCAGTCCCACGAGCGCTCCCGTCAGCTCGTCCTGGAGCATCGCCACCTCGGAGGTCTTGCCGCAGACCCCTGCCTTACCCGTACAACCGCTCCCGCCGGCGGTCTGCTCACACTGGAAACAAAACATCTCTGTCATTCGTATCACCGATTCTGAAATCATTTCGATGTGTTGATTATATAATGGATGTGTTGTTTATACAACATATGAGCGGTGCGATCAAGACACTTCGGAACACGGGGCTGTTCCGTGGGATATCCGATGAGGAGATCGAGGCCATGTGCAGATGCCTCGAAGCCGAGAGATACAGATACAGGCCGGGGGAGTTCCTGTTCAGGAGCGGGGACTCCGCGGACTCCCTGGGGATCGTCCTGGAGGGGAAGGTCGAGATAATCAAACAGGACTGGTGGGGGAACAGGACCCTGCTGGCCACCCGCAACGTCGGGGACATCCTGTGCACCGAGTACGCATGCGTGCGCGGGGAGAACATGGATGTCAGCGTGGTGTCCCCGGAGCAGTCGGAGGTCATGTTCTTCGACATATCCAGGGTGACCACGATGTGCCCCACGTCCTGCAGATTCCATTCGAGGCTCGTGAGGAACCTCGTCCAGGTCCTTGCGGAGAGCTCCCTCTCCCTCAACAGGAGGCTGGACCAGATGTCCAAGAGATCGACCCGCGACAAGGTCTGCGCACTGCTGTCGGACCAGGCCAGACTCTCCGGGTCCAACGAGTTCGTCCTATCGATGAACAGACAGGAGATGGCGGACCATCTCGGTGTGGACCGCAGTGCCCTGTCCTCCGAACTGGGCAGGATGCAGAGGGACGGTGTTATCGAGTTCTCCAAGAACCGCTTCGTCCTTAAGACTCAGCGACGGCCGTCCCACTCGGACATGAACTCGTCCAGGAAGCCGAGCATGTAGTCGTGACGGGCCTGGGCCATCCTCTTCGCAGAAGGGGTGCCCATCATGTCCTTCAGGAGCAGCAACTTCTCGTAGAAGTGGTTCACGGACGTGCCGCGGTTGGCGAAGTACTCGGCCTCGTCCATGTCCGCCTTGAACCCCTCTCCGGGGATGTGCATCGCGCGCCCCTTGCTCCCGCCGTATGCGAACGCACGGGCGATGCCTATCGCGCCGATGGCATCCATACGGTCCGCGTCCTGGACGATCCTGCCCTCGAGGGTGTCGGGGACGACCGAGTCGACACCTTTGAACGAGATCTGGGAGATTATCCTGCAGACCGTCTCCTGGACGTCATCCGGGATCGATTCGGAGGTCATGAAGCGACGGGCGTTGGCGTGATCCTCGGTATTGAAGATCTTGCGGTCGTCCGCATCGTGCAGTATCGCGGCGAGGCGGACGATGTCCTCGTCCCCGCCCTCCTCTGAACATATCCTCACGGCGAGGTCGTGGACGCGCATGGAATGATAGAAGTCGTGACCGCTGCTGTCGCCCTCGAAGAGCCCGCGGATGTAGTCGTATGCACGGTCGAAGACTGCCTCGTCCATGCCCGGGACATCGCATACGAGATATTAGGCCTGACGGCCTTCGGTGCGAGCCCTTGTCCTCTGGGATGTGTTTCTCACAGGTATGCACGACCGGACATCCCGGAAGATCGCACCCCGGAGTTGACCGCGAATCTCAGGATCAGCCCCGATGGGTCGTCCGCGACCATCATCGAGGACATCACCGCCACACCGTGGGCACCGGCGGAGATCGCATCCCCGCAGTTCTCGGGAGTGATGCCGCCTATCCCGTAGACCGGGACATCCACGGATGAGCACACGTCCCTCAGGAACGCCAGCCCCCTCGGCTCCGAATCCTTGCAGGCGGTGGCGAACACGTGTCCTGCGATCACGTAGTCCGCGCCCAGGGACTCGGCCTCCACGGCCTCCTCCTTCGAGTGCACCGACGCTCCGACCAGTTCGAACCCCGAGACATCCGTACCGCGGAGCACCCCCATCGGAAGATGTACCCTCCCTATCCCGAGGTCCCTGGCTACCTCCACATGGGTGTTCACCGAAAGCGGGACACCGTGCCTCTCGCAGATCCCGAGACACCTCGATGCCAGATCGCGATACTCCGCGACGGTGAGGTCCTTCTCCCTCAGGACCACCATCTCCGGCCCGGCCTCCGCGATGAGCTCCATCTGTTCCAGGAACGGCCTCCCGCAGAGGGCCCTGGATGTCACGACGATCATAGGCGGCATCCCGTGCGCACGTAGTCGGCCATCACGGGCTGCAGCCCGTTGGACCTCAGCGCGTCCACGACATCGTCGACGCCCCTCGGGTCGGATATCACGAACTGACCCTCTCCGTGCCCGGAGTTGCTGTGCTCGCCTATCCCCACGCTGACTCCCGCGGAGATCTTGGTGGCCGACAGGCCCACGATCCCGTCCCTGAACCCGGGGCGCTCCCTCGTGGATATCGTCTGTCCGGCGAACGGCAGGAAGATCCTGTATGCCAGGGACACCTGGAGCAGCTGCGCCTCCGTGACCCCTGCGGTCTGATCGAGATGCGCCGCGGGACGGAGCCTCGGAAGGGACATCGAGATCTCGGCCGCCGGGAACCTCCTCTGCACGAGCGAGGCATGCAGTCCGCAGCAGAACGCGTCCCTCCTGAAGTCCCCTAGGCCCAGCAACGCTCCGAATGCGACCCCGCGCATCCCTCCGCGGAGGGCGCGCTCCTGCGAGTCGAAACGATACGAAAAGACGGACTTGGGACCGGTCGGATGCAGCTCGTCGTACCTCTCCGGGTCATAGGTCTCCTGGAAGACGGTGACATAGTCCGCACCCGCCTGCTGGACCCGCTCGTAGTCCTCGGTGTTCATTGGGAACACCTCGATCCCGACGACGGCGAACCTCTCGGCGGCCAGACGCACGCAGTCGCACACGTACTGCACATCCGATTTCGACGGGGACTCCCCGGTCAGGAGCAGCACCTCCTCCAGCCCCGTGGCCTTTATCGCGTCCAGCTCCCTGGCCACCGAGTCCAGGTCGAGTCTGAGACGGTCTATGCTGTTCCTGCAGTTGAACCCGCAGTAGACGCACCCGTTCACACAGTAGTTGGACACGTACAGAGGCGTGAACATGCAGACCGAGTTCCCGAAGTGGTCCCTCGTCAGGGTCTTCGCGCGGGCGGCCATCTCCTCCAGGAGAGGCTCCGCCGCAGGCGACAGCATGGCCGCGAACCCCTCGACGGACGGCTCGGAGCGTATGGCCCTGCGTACATCCGATTCCGTGTATGAGGACGGGTCGAACCGCTCCCCTGCACCCAGGACCGCATCGCGGATGTCCGAGTCGATGACCTCCATCCCGGGGAGGTAGTCCCTCAATCCTGTCCCCCCAGGAATCCCGTGAGGGGGCTGGATGCCTCCGCACGCCCCTCCAGTACCCTTCCGGTACCCGAGAGGTATGCCAGACGTCCGGCCTCGATCGCCAGCCTGAATGCGCGGGCCATGCCCGGCACGTCGCGGGCGGTCGCCACCGCGGTGTTCGCCATGACGGCAGCACATCCCATCTCCATCGCCTCGCACGCCTGGGAAGGCTTACCGATGCCCGCATCAACGATGACCGGCACGTCCAGCTCCTCCACCATCATGCGAACGAAATCCCGGGTCAGAAGCCCGCGGTTGGTACCGATGGGCGCTCCGAGGGGCATGACCGCGGCCGCCCCTGCGTCCGCCATGTCCCTCGCGGCCGTGAGGTCCGGCATCATGTACGGCATGGGGATGAATCCCTCGTCCGCCAGCATGCCAACCGCCTTGACCGTCTCCCCGTTGTCCGGGAGGAGATACTTGGAATCACGTATGATCTCGATCTTGACGAAATCCCCGCATCCCAGCTCCCTCGCGAGCCTGGCTATGCGGACCGCCTCCTCCGCGCTCCTTGCCCCGGAGGTGTTCGGGAGCAGGGTGATACCCTCGGGCATGCTGTCCAGGACGTTGCCCTCGCCCTTGGCGCCTGCGCGCCTGACCGCAAGGGTCGCCATCTCCACTCCGCCCTCCTCGATGACCCTGCGGGTCATGTCTAGCGAGAACTTCCCGGATCCCAGGATGAACCTGGAATTGAACCTGTGTCCACCTATGATTAGTTCGTCAGTCATTCTGTTGCCCCTTCTTGATCATACTTCCCACCAGCTCTGGCGGGACCTTGATGAACATCGGTGTGTCCTCCTGTTTCATCCTCAGCCTGTCGGATGCGATCCGCTGACGGTCGCCATCCCTCTCGAGGAGCAGACGGATCACCGTGGATGCCATGTGTCCCGCGCACACGGACACGCGTGCGACGTTGAGCCCCTCGCCGTCGGAGACATCGGACATGCCGTCGCCGCAGACGTAGAACCTGGACAGCGCCCTGTACGAGATGATCTCATTGGGGTCGCCGTACCCTGCCATGCCGGAGCACCCGACCATCACCACATCGTCCGAGGAGGACAGGATGGTCTCGGTCAGCATGGACTTCTGTTCCGGGTCGTCGAACGCCTCGCAGACGATCGTGCATCCCCTGAACACCGGAAAGGCGTTGTCGGGATCCAACCTCGTATCATGGATGTCCAGACGCACGTCCGGGTCGATCTCCCTGAGTATCTCCGAGAGGGCTTCGACCTTCGGCATGCCTATGTGCCTGGGAAGATACGCCTGACGGGCGATGTTGCTCCTGTCCACAGCATCGAAATCGGCCAGGACCAGGTCCCTGACCCCGGAACGGACGAGCATGACCGCGACGTTGGAGCCCATCCCCCCGAGCCCAGCGATGCCGACGCGGACATTTCCGAGGATGCTCTGGATGGACATCGTCCGCCTCCGACGAAGGACACGACCTCCATCCTCTCCCCGTGCCTCAGGACACGCTCCGACAGCCTGGCCCTCGGACATATCTCGCCGTCGATCTCCACCGCTATGCGGGATGTGTCGAAACCCATGGACATCACCGCATCGAGAGCGGTGGATCCCTCCGGAAGCTCGATACGGGAATCGTTGACGATGACCTTCATACAGGTGAATCCGTGTCCTGCGCTTAAGGTATCGCATGCCGGTCTGGCTCATGCGATATGATGTGGCCTTTCCCCGGGATCGTCTCGGCAGAATTCATATAATATTGGTATGATATGGCATGACGATGAAGGTCTCTACACGGGGAAGGTATGCACTCCGCATCATGCTGGACATCTCCATGCACAGCAGCGAGGGCCCCGTGAGCTTCAAGGACGTGTCCCAGAGGCAGGACATCTCGTTCAAGTACATGGAACAGATCGGCGCGCTCCTGACCCGTGCAGGATTCCTCAAGAGCGTTCGCGGGGCCCAGGGAGGCTACTATCTCGTCGGAACGCCCTCGGACTACACCGTCGGGAAGGTCCTCAGGGTCACCGAGGGACAACTCAGCCCCGTGTCCTGCGTGGAGGAGGGCGCCGACGACTGCCCCAGAAGCGCGGACTGCCTCACCCTCCCCTTGTGGGAGAAGCTGAACGGTGCCATCCTGGACGTCATCGACAACATGACCCTCCAGGACCTCATCGACATCGGGAAGGAGAGGCGCATCATCCACATCGACAACGCCATGGAGCGAGCCCTTCCCTGATTCTATCTCTGACAGGCCGACGGTTCCGACCGCGATGGCCACCCGATAGTGCATCCGGAAAATGATCCCCGGACCGTCCGAGGAGGATCGGACGGCCCGAGATGTGTGTTTCGTATGCTCACTGATCGAACATGGGCGAGGACAGGTATCTCTCGCCGGTGTCGGCCAGGAGGGCGACGATGGTCTTGCCCTCGTTCTCGGGCCTCCTCGCGAGCTGCAGTGCGGCCCATACGGCCGCCCCGGACGAGATCCCGACGAGGACCCCCTCCTTCCTTGCGACTGCACGTCCGGTCTCGAACGCATCCTCGTCCCTCACGCGGATGACCTCGTCGTAGATCCCGGTGTCCAGCACATCCGGGACGAACCCCGCGCCGATGCCCTGTATCCTGTGGGGTCCCGCATGGCCCTCGGAGAGCACGGGGGACCCGTCGGGCTCCACGGCGACGACCTTCAGGTCGGGGTTCATGGACTTCAGGAACTGTCCTACACCGGAGACCGTCCCGCCCGTTCCGACCCCTGCGACGAAGATGTCGACCTTCCCATCGGAATCCTCCCAGATCTCGGGTCCGGTCGTGGACCTGTGGACGATCGGGTTCACCCTGTTGATGAACTGTCCGGGCTGGAAGCTGTCCGGGATCCCGGCGGCCAACTCCTCCGCCTTGGCGATGGCGCCCTTCATCCCCTTCGCACCCTCGGTGAGGACGAGCTCCGCACCGTACGCCCTCAGTATGTTCCTGCGCTCGACGCTCATGGTCTCGGGCATGGTCAATATGATCCTGTACCCCTTGGCCGCCGCGATCGATGCAAGACCGATGCCGGTGTTGCCGGACGTGGGCTCTACGATCACGGACCCCTCCTTCAGGAGCCCCTCCCTCTCGGCCGCCTCGATCATCCCCTTCGCGATCCTATCCTTGACGCTTCCCGCGGGATTGAACAGCTCGAGCTTGACGACGACCCTCGCCTTCGCGTCGTTCTCCTTCTCCATCCTTCTCAGTTCGAGCAGGGGCGTGTGCCCCACCAGCTCGGTCACGCTCGTGTGTATCACTTTCCTCACTCCTCGTCGTATATGTCGTCCTTGGGCTTCCTGAGCCCCTCGATCTCGATGCCGTTCTTCTGTGCGTAGTCCCACAGGGCGGCGTGGACCGCCTCCTCCGCGAGGAGGGAGCAGTGCACCTTGACCTGGGGCAGCCCGTCCAGGGCCTCCATCACGGCCTTGTTCGTCAATTGTAGCGCGCCCTCGACGCTCCTGCCCTTGACCATCTCGGTGGCCATGCTGCTGGTGGCCACCGCGGCCCCGCAGCCGAACGTCTTGAACTTGCAATCCCTGATGATGCCGTCCCCGTCTATGTCGAGGAAGATCCTCATGATGTCCCCGCACTTCGCGTTGCCGACGGTCCCCACTCCGGACGCGTTCTCGATCTCCCCGACGTTCCTGGGGTTGGTGAAGTGGTCGATCACCTTGTCGCTGTACTCCCCGTCGTACATGCTCACGCCTCCCCCTTCTGGGACCTGAGGAAGTCGTCGTAGAGCGGCGAGAGGGACCTGAGCCTCTCGACGGTGTCCCTCAGCACATCGACCGCGTGGTCGATGTCCTCCATCGTCGTGTCCGACGGGATCGAGAACCTCAGCGATCCGTGTGCGGTCTCATGGGGCAGCCCCAGTGCCAGCAGCACATGGGACGGGTCCAAGGACCCCGATGCGCATGCGGAGCCTGTGGAGATGCATATTCCCGCCATGTTCATCGACATCAGTATGCTCTCGCCCTCGATGTGGTCGAAGCTGAAGTTCGCGTTGCTAGGGAGGCGGCGCTCGCGATCCCCGTTGAGACGGGAGTAGGGGATCTCGTTCAGAACCCTCCCTATGAGATGGTCCCTCAGGGTCCTCTCCTTCTCGGCGCGCTCCTCCATGTCCGCCAGAGCGAGTTCGGCGGCCTTGCCGAACCCGACAACCCCCGGGACGTTGGTCGTGCCTCCGCGGATACCGCGCTCCTGCTCCCCTCCATGGATGAGCGGGTCCAGCCTGACACCCTTCCTGATGTAGAGGAGCCCCACCCCCTTCGGCCCTCCGAGCTTATGGGAGCTGGCGCTAAGGAGGTCTATGTTGTCCCTCCGGACGTCTATGTCCACCTGACCGTATGCCTGGACAGCGTCGGTGTGGAACAGGACGCCGTGCCTCCTGGCCACCTCCCCGATCTCCTTGATCGGCTCGATCGTGCCGATCTCGTTGTTGGCGGTCATCACGGAGATGATCGCGGTGTCCGGACGGATCGCCCTCTCAACCTCTGCCGGGTCCACGAGACCGCTCGGGTCCACGGGGATATACGTCACGTCCAACCCCAGCTTCCTGATGTACTCGCAGGCGTTGATGATAGAGTGATGCTCGATCGAGGAGACTATCACATGCCTCCCCTTGGCACGGGGGCCTGTGACGGCCGACCTTATCGCCCAGCTGTTGGACTCGGAACCTCCGGACGTCATATAGATCTCGTCGGGGTCCGCGTTGATCATCTTCGCAAGGCTCTCGCGTGCCCTCTTCACGGCATCCCGCCCGGGCTTTCCCATCGCATGGATGGAGTCCGGGTTCCCGAACTCCTCGATGAAGTAGGGGAGCATGGAGTCCAGGACCTCCATCCTGACGGCGGAGGTGGATGCGTTGTCCAGATAGATCGTCTTCCTAGTGGCCATTTCTCTCATATCCTATTTATTCTATCATTTTAGTATGAATTAATCCGGTAAAAAATCGGGAGACGTACCCCTCAGATCCTCTCGAAAGCCTGCTCCAGGTCGGCGATGATATCGTCGGCATGCTCCGTGCCTATGGAGAACCTGATGGTGGACCTCGTGATCCCCTGTTCCCTGAGCTCGTCATCGCTGAGCTGCGAATGGGTGGTCGTCGCAGGGTGGATGACCAGCGACTTCACGTCGGCCACGTTGGCCAGCAGCGAGAACAGCTTCAGACCGTCTATGAACCGGTGCGCCTCCTCCTGCCCGCCCTCGATCTCGATGGTGAATATCGAACCGGCCCCGTCAGGGAAGTACTTCTCATAGAGCGCGTGACTGGGATGCTCGGGGAGGGACGGGTGGCTGACGCTCTTCACCTTGGGGTTCTTCCTCAGATAGTCTATGACCTTCAGGGTGTTCTCGACATGCCTGTCCACACGGAGCGAGAGGGTCTCGAGCCCCTGGAGCAGCACGAACGCGGACACGGGAGAGATGGCAGACCCGGTGTCGCGCAGGAGGATCGCCCTTATCCTGGTGACGAAAGCGGTGTTCCCGAGCGCCTTCCAGAAGCTGATGCCGTGATAGCTGGGGTTTGGCTCCGAGAGTCCGGGGAACTTGCCGTTGCCCCAATCGAACCCGTCCCCCTCGACGATCACCCCTCCGAGCACGGTCCCGTGCCCGCCGATGAACTTGGTCGCGGACTCGACGACGACGTCCGCCCCGTGCTCCAGAGGACGCAGGAGATAGGGGGTCGCGAAGGTGTTGTCCACTATGAGGGGGACACCGTGCCTGTGGGCGATCTCGGAGATCCCCTCGAAGTCCGCGATGCCGCTGTTGGGGTTGCCGAGCGTCTCGACGAACACCGCCTTGGTGTTCCCGTCGATGGCCTTCTCTACAGCATCGAGGTCGTCCTGATCGACGAACCGGGTATGGATGCCGTAGTCTGCGAGAGTATGTTCGAACAGGTTGTATGTACCGCCGTAGATCGTCTTCGAAGAGACTATGTTGTCGCCGGAACGGGTGATGTTCAATATGGCGTAGGTGACCGCCGCCGCGCCGGATGCCACGGCCAGAGCGGCCGTGCCTCCTTCGAGGGCGGCTATCCTTTTCTCGAACACCTCCTGGGTCGTGTTGGTCAGACGACCGTAGATGTTGCCGGCGTCCTTCAGACCGAAACGGTCGGCGGCGTGCTGGGAGTCCCTGAACACGTACGACGTCGTCAGATAGATCGGGACCGCCCTGGAGTCGGTGGCGGGATCGGGCTGCTCCTGGCCGACATGGAGCTGAAGCGTCTCGAACCTCTGTGCTGCCTTGTTGTTGGGTCCCCCGGGAATGTTGGCGGATTTCATGGATTTTCACCTTTTTGATTGTTGATAATGGAAAGTGGGGGGCGTATATTAATCCTACTGTTTAGGTAGGAATTAATTTCCGAAGAATTCCTATGAAATTAGTAAGAATTCAGAAAAACCCAAGTGTTTTTGACCTCGACGGGGTTCCATGTGACATGGAGAGATACATCCTGGTCGATCACACGGCGGACATGATGGTCAAAGCGTTCGGAAGCACCCTGGAGGAATGCTTCGGCAATGCGGCATACGCCCTGTTCGACCAGACCGTGGACCTTTCCAACATCGGTACGTCCGAATCCATAGAGGTCAGGGTCTCCGGGATCGACGACGAGGACAGACTGTACTCGTTCCTCTCCGAGATGCTGTTCATAGAGGATGCCGACAACCTCATACTGAAGGAGTTCGACGTCCGTTTCGAGGGCGACAACGTCCTATGCACCGCGAAGGGAGAGACCCTGGACAGGTCGAAGCACAGGCTCAGGTCCGAGGTGAAGGCTGTCACCTATCACATGATGGACATCGACAGGGACGGACCGTCCGTCACCGTCCTGTTCGACGTCTGAGCCTTACAGCGTGGAGCGCTCAGTCATCCCCGATCATCTCGTCCGTGACGTCGACCCATCTGGGACCGGCCTCGAAGTCCCCTGCGACGTATGCCTCGACAGCGGACTCTATCTCCTCGAACCTCTTGGTCCTGAGCCTCCACATCGAGAACCCGTCGTCCTTTGGCATCCTGACCTCTGCGACATAGCTCTTCCTCAGGATGACGCCCTCGGTCCATACGGACGCCTGTATGAAGTCCGTGTCATCGTTCGGCTCCGGTTCCACCACGAAGAACTCACTGGCGCCGTCCCTCACCTTGCCGATCTCAGCGAGGATCTCCTCCGTCACCTCGACAGGCCTGGCCTCGGAATCGTCCGTCGTGACATACCAGCATCTGCTCATGGGACCTCGAAGCGTCCCAACTCTATATCAATGCGATTAGACGTAACTCCAGTCGTGAACAAGTACCTCCGGCTATTCAGATTCGGAAACGGCATCATGGGCATAGTGGGCATCATCGTCGGTGCGCTGCTGTCCACCGGCACTGGAATGATAGACCATTGGACGGTCATCATCCTGGCATGCGTTCTCGTGGTCCTGTTCATGGCCGGGGGCAACGCCCTGAACGACTACATCGATGCCGAGATAGACAAGACCGCACATCCGGACCGGCCCATACCCATGGGCGAGATATCCCGCGACACGGCGAGGAACCTCGGCATGGCATTCATGGCGCTCTCCGTGATACTGTCGTTGCCCTGCGCGATACTGGGAATAGGCGGCGGATGGATAACCACGGTCATGGTCGTGATCTGCGCGGTCATGATGATCCTCTACGAGACGGTCCTCAAACAACGCGGATTCGTCGGGAACCTCACCATAGCGTTCCTGACAGCCATGATATTCATGGTCGGAGGGTCCGTCACCGGCCACCCATGGGACAATGCGATATTCGCCGGCATGGCGTTCCTGGTGAATGTCGGCAGGGAAATCTCCAAGGACATAGAGGACATGGAGTCCGACAGGGACAGGAAGACCCTGCCCATGAGCATAGGTCCCAGGCGCGCGTCGTACCTGGCATCGGCGTTCTTCATACTCGGCCCGGTCCTGAGCCTGGTGCCCATCGCGCTCGGGGAGGTCACATGGGCATACTACCTGGTATTCCTGGCAGACGGCATCTTTTTGTATTGTGGGTACATGGTTCCAAAGGACGCGCACAGGGCACAGAAGATGGCTAAGGTCGCCATGATCATCGCTCTGGTCGCATTCATACTCGACGTGATCGTATGACCGTTATGCAGAAACTTCGCGACATGATGACCGTGGAGGGCACCTTGCACATGGCCCTCATCGACCCTGACAAGCAGTCCCCCGAGGAGGCAGGCAGGATCGCAGCCAGAATGCGCGACGCCGGAAGCAACGCGGTCCTCATCGGAGGTTCCACAGGCGTCACCAACGAGAACCTCACCGCCACGACGGTCGCGATCAAGGAGGCGTCCGGCCTCCCCGTGATACTGTTCCCCGGGAGCCCCAAGGCGCTCTCGAAGGAGCTCGACGCGATCCTCTTCATGAGCATGGTGAACAGCTCCGACCCGGCATGGATCATAGGCGCACAGGCATACGCGGCGCCCATCATCAAGGACCTGGGCGTGGAGACGATCCCCATGGGATACATCATCGTCGAACCGGGCATGAAGGTCGGAGAGGTCGGCAAGGCCGTCCCGATAAGGCACAACGAGCCCGAGAAGGCCGTCGCGTACGCGCTTGCCAGCGAGATGCTGGGGATGCAGCTGGTCTACCTGGAGGCTGGGTCCGGGGCGGACAGGCCCGTCCCGCCGGAGATGGTCTCCGCGGTCAAGAGCTCGATAGACGTGCCCCTGATCGTGGGCGGAGGCATCCGCACCCCCGAGGCAGCGGCTGCTGCGCGCGAAGCAGGTGCCGACATCATAATCACTGGAACCCTGCTGGAACAGTGTCAGGACGACTCGGTGCTCAAGGCCGTAGTGGCGGCCGCGAAGGGGGTCTGAGTATGAGCAACTGGGATGGTCAGGACCGCCCCTCCTACAACACCCCCCTGTCCCCGTCAGCACCCATGTGGCTCACGCCTGAGGAGAGGGCCGCCGGGATCAACAGCGACCTGAAGGTCGCGGCGAGGCGCTTCCTGTGCCCCAACTGCGGAAGGGAGTTCAGTCTCTTCCAGTCCAGGGCCGTCGCCTGCAAGGCATGTCCCAAGGCAGGGTCCAACTGCCCTTACGTCCGCTGCCCGTTCTGCGACAAGGAGTACCCGATCCAGGGATTTATCGTCCCCGACAACAAGGCGGACATGGTCCGCACGAACCAGTACTCCGACAGGGTCTTCAACAACTGGCAGGACGCCTACGGGAACAACAGGCGCTGATCAGCCCTTCCTTATGAACAGCATCTGAGGATGCCTGCTGAGCACGGCGGCCATGTCCACCGCGCGTGTGCGGGCATGTCCCATGCCGGTGCCCTCGGAGACGTCATCGGACTCCACCTTCAGTATGGCGCGTTCGCACACCTCCCTCAAGGACAGCGAACCGTCCATCATGTCGCGCGCGACCGCTATCGCATCGGCCACCTCACGCGTCTGACCCTGGTCGAAGAATCCCGCGACAGGAACATGGACCTTGTATTCGCCGATCTCCACCGTACGTATGGCGGGAGCGGATGTGCTCACGTCCTTGCGAGCCTTCTCGAAACTGACGCTCTTGGCGATCGGATAGCGTGCGACCGGCATCCGGAAGTCGCGAGGAGTGCCTGACGACTCCACATCTATGGACGACACGCGGAACCCGTCCATCAATAGGACCGAATCCGCCAGACGGACGGCGGACTCATCACCCGTTATCATCAGGACGGATATCCCCGACGTTCCGAGGGAGTGCCCGACCTCGCTCAGCGGCACGACGGCGTCATCGGGGGACATGAATGCCCTGCGGACGAAGCACGGTGTGGAATACTCCTCATCCACCACGATCAGATGGGATCCGGCCTCGACGGCCTCGTCGACGGAGACGGTCTCGGAGGACGGACCCGACAGGCGGACATCGCCCTGGTAACGTCCGGCCTCTGCCATCACATAGACGGCGTCCGGGTCGGAGACCACGTATTCGCGTCCATCGCCGGGGATATGGTCGTATATCCCGGAGAACACGGCATCGGCGAGCACCGATTTCCCCGATCCCGACGGACCGGTCACGGCGGTGAACCCCTTCCGTATGCCCATTCCGACGATGGGCTCGCCGTTGGGGACCTCGATGGTCACCTTGAGGGAGTCATCGCAGTCGAACGGGACGGCGTCTATCATGGGGGCCAGGTCGTCCTCCCTCCTCGGAAGGACCGAACCGATCGCGATGAAGGATGCGAGCCCCATCCCCGTAAGCTTCGAACGTATGAAGTCCGCATTCTCGGCGGTCTCCAGGTGCTTGTACAGCTTCTGTTCCCTGTATGCCGAGTATAGCATGGATTCCGAGACGATCAGTGCGATCCTCCCGAATATCAGGTCTATCGTGGACATCTCGTCCACCTTGTTCGCCTTGGAGGGGAGGTCGGCGGTGAACCTGGCCTCCACATAGTGCTCCGTGACGATGACACTTCCGCGCGGAAGGATCTCCTGGCCCGGGCGCGGCATGTACACCTCTCCCCCGTCGGTCTTGGGTATGGGGGAGCGCGCATGCGTCCTGGCGGACTCCCAGAAACGTCTGGCGATTATATCGCGGAGGGCGTCCCTGCGGGATTCCGTGGAGTATGAGTCCTCGGGGAACCCTGCACGCCTCATCGGGACACGGACCCTCATCTTAGAATGCCCGGTACGGTCTCCCTGGACCTCGTCTATGAAGAGCTCGAAGCCCTCCGTGACGAACGAGCCTTCGATGTTCTTGTATTTCGCGAAGGGCTTGCCGTCCGCGTTATGGATCGTCTTCCTGAGAATCTCCTCAGACGCCATGTCTGACCTCCAAAAGTCTCCCGTCTATGCGGGGATCCGAGAAATGCCTTGCCGGGCCGTCACCGATGAGCTCCGTGACGATGACCTCCATGACCAGCCATGCGACCGCGTTCGGGCGCAGGTCGCCGGTAGCTGAGAACCCTTTCCTTCCCACAGACCCGTGGATATGGGCGAGGGGATTGCCGTCCTCGTCCGGGAACACCGTGCCGAAACCCGACACCTCGCACGGTCCATCCAGGACGATCGTGACGGGGACCACCTTCTCGCCCACGGGCATCATGGGACCGGATACGATCTCCGATCCGCGACCCAGTGCTCCCACGATGGAGACGGATGCGCGCAGTATCCCGTTGTCCCTGCAGAAAGTCTCCACGGACTCATGCAGGACCTCGCCATCCACGAGCCTGAGGATGAAAATGCGACCCTGCCTGAGTTCGGCACTCTCCATGGGACTGGTCCTCAGCGGTATCTGCTGTACTTGTCGAGGAGCTTGTTGATCTTATCCGCCTCATCCTTCGTGAGGTCGCCGGCGTCCAGGAACGTCTTGATGAACTCCTTGGCCTCTTTGGTGGATACGCGAGAGGCCTTTGCGATGACGGACGCCAGGAACGAGGATGCCTTGGCAGGGTCCATGGTCGACGTCTCGAGAATCTGGTTCATGTCATACTTGAAGGGATTGATACGGTGGGTGTTCAGCATCGCCTGCCTTCTCGTGGACTCCTTGGTCCTCTGAGGCTTGTTCTTCTTGGACTTGTCGTACTGACCGCTGGGCTGCGGTTTGTTGACTACTACCTTGTTCACTCTCGTCGGCGATGATGTTGTGGTTTGACCCGGCACGATTATTGCTCCTATAATCGGTTCGAATCGGCACACCCTATATAATAGGTACGTGCGCGTGCCCGCCCCGTTATATAGAGGTAGATGTCCGGACCGGGCAGAAAGTTCCCCGACCTGCAACATTATTTTAGTCTATCCTGTAATTTGTACCGCATGGATGTGCCGAGAGCCCGCGAGCAGTTGACGGGGACGATCAAGCTGAAGAAAGGGACCGTGCTGCTGTACTATCTGTCATTCGTGGCCGTCACGGTCCTGACGGCCGTATCCCTAATCTACGGCGATCTCGGTGATGCCGTCGTCGGACTCCCGATGATCGTGATACTCGGTCTGACCATATTCACGGACCGCAAGGCGATCCATGTGCCGCCCATGATGATCATCCTGGCCATATCTGCGTTCGTCATATCCCTGATCGGCCATGCCATCGCGACCGACAGGACCGCGCTGATGTATTTCGCCAACATCCTGTCCGGCATAAATCTGGGTCTCATCGGACTGATCATGGTGTACATCCTCCTGAGGTCCATGCCCGGCAACCGCAACGAGAACCGTCGCGTGGTGTCGTTCATCTCGATCTGCATCGCGATAGCAGCGGATGCACTGATCAGGCTGGCCCAATACATCCTGAGCAACGTCACCGGCCGTCCCCTCGACCTCAACGTGGATACGCTGATGACCGAGATGGGATTCATCCTGATCGGGGCACTGCTGGTGGCACTCACGCACAGCTACCGGAAGACGGACAGCCTCTTCGGAGGGATACTCAACTCGTTCCTGGAGGAGAACTCCGAGATGTTCGGCATGGAGGACTCGGAGCGTGCGGAGATCCAGAGGCTGATCGAGGAGGGGGAATCCGAGAAGCTGGAGTTCAAGTCCACGCTGAGGACCAACCTCCAGACGGGAGAGACGGACAAGAGGATGGAGAAAGCCGTCCTGAAGACGATAGTGGCATTCCTGAACTCCACCGGAGGGAACCTGCTCATAGGGGTCGCCGACGACGGGTCGATCATCGGAGCGGACGTCGCCTCCTTCGACAACAAGGACAAGATGAACCTCCATCTGAGCAATCTGATATCCTCTCAGATAGGGGCCGCATTCCTGCCCAACCTCTCCATAGTCACGGTGGACTTCGACGACAAGACGGTCATCCGCGTCACATGCATGCCCAGCGAGAGGCCCGTGTTCCTGAAGGAGGGCAAGATCGAGATATTCTACGTCCGCAAGGGGCCCCAGTCCGACGAGCTCACCGGTATGACCCTGATCAACTATGTCAACAACAGGAGAAGCGGCCTCCGCATGATCTGAGGCGTGGATGTCGGTGGCTCTCCGCCCCACCCGTAGACGGGACGGAGGACACCCCGGTAAATCGTTTCAGGCCCACTTGTCGGAAGGCCTGGGTCTGTCTCACTCCTCTTCCTTTGAAAGGTGGAGCGCTTTCTTCGCGTTGTTAAGGGACCTGGCGATGAGCAGGGTCATGATGACGGCCAAGATTGTGACGATGGCCGCATAGACGACAAGTCCGAGGAAATCGTTGCCAGAGGGGAAGAGGAGAGCCACTCCCTTCTTGATGGCCTCGTTCCATGCGAGTGCGGCAACCAGTCCGAAGGCTGCCGTGATCAGAGATGCAAATGTCTCAAGGAGCTGTACCTTGAATTCGTCGCTTTTTCCCGACATGCGGTCAGGATTTACGAGCTTGATATATTCCATTTGCCATCGGAAGGGCAAAAATGGACGGATACGACCGGGCGATTCCGACCCGTACTGGTGCGGGGGAGGGGATTCGAACCCCTGAACCGCTAGGGACGGGATCTTAAGTCCCGCGCCTTTGGCCAGCTCGGCCACCCCCGCCGATGATGCCCAACGATGACCCGATTAATAAACTCGCCACATCCGCAATATATGTGGAATGCCATGCACAAGCATGGCTTACAGGATCCCGCCCGATGAGGAAGTGGCGAAGGCCATCGACAACGTCCTCATCAGGACACCGCGCATGCATTCCCAGAGGGAGCTGTGCGAGGCCGTCTCCGCGGAGCTTGCGTTCACGGACCCGCTGTACAGGGCAGGCGCTGAACGCATCAGGAGGATCGGCGTCGACAGGGGCATAATAAGCCTCGAGATCTACTACGCATCGACCGACCGGGACCTGGGATCGTCCTGCCCGGTGTGCGGCGACATCCTCATACCGGTCCGCAACCGCACGCTCGACGGAGGGATCGTCGAGATGAGCAGGGGGTGCAGGCGTTGCAAGTACGTCGCCAGAGGGACCGAGTCCAGGCCTGCGAGGTACGAGATCACCAGGAAGGCGGCCATCGACTCAGACTCCAGGGTGTCCATGCTCCGCGAGGCGCAGTCTCTGCTCCTCAGGGCCGCGGACCTCATGGACGGCGCACTCAGGATGTCCGGGATCGAATCCCGCTCCGGAAAGGACTCCAGGACCATCAGGAGGATCGCGGCGGACCCGTCGTACGGCGGAAGCCTGAGCAACCTGTCACTGGACCTGGAGAGGCTCGAGAAGGACCCGGTCTGGACCCAACCCCTGGTATCTCCCAAGAACCTCTACAACAAGGGCGATTCAGAGCCCCGCTGAGCCAGATGCGGACGGCCGACGCAAAGGTATTAGTCGGCGCTGTCGCATGGCGTACCCAATGAAGATCTGGGAGTTCGCCAAAGTCGAGGGATCGTCCATCAAACTGGACGGTTGGATGTCGGACACCATGGGACTTGTGGATGGCGGCATCGTGTACAGCACGCTTTTCAAACACCCCGCGGGAGGTCCGAAGGACTACGAAATCATACTGTCCATGTTCCCTCAGGAGAACTACAGGACCCTGACTCACATCACGATGTATCTCGACGACGTCCCCGGATCCAGCGCCCAGGCGTCGAAGTTCCTGGCGTCCCGCGAGATCAACATCCTCAACTCGATCTCGCTCAACGGCATATCCGACACGGTCATCGTGTGGAAGCTGATGGCAGACCTGAACTTCGCCGGAGAGGGCGACATCCTGAGGGAGGAGTTCGAGACGCTGAAGGCGAAGAACGACCCCTCCGTGTCCAAGATCGAACGGATCGACATCAAACCTGCGGAGATCGGAAGGCTGTTCAAAGGAGCCAGCACCACAGGCGGGAAGGAGGAGATCCTCAGGGGATACCCCTCGGAGATCAAGGACGGCATATTCCAGGTGTCCGAACAGTACGGCGACTTCTTGGGGGACATCGACGGCCAGAACGTCCTGATCACCATGGATGCCGATGCGTGGATCCTGTCAATCACTTTCTTCAAGAAGGACACGAAGCTCGTCAAGGTCGGACTGGAGATGCCCGACTGCCCCGGCGGCATAGAGCAGGCACTCGAGGTCATCGCCGGATGGAACGTCAACCTCATATCCGTGTTCAGCAAGGTCAAGATCTGCTACGAGACCATGTATCTCGAGCTCGTCATGGACATAGGCAAGAGCGACCTGTCCGCCAGCGAGATCCGCGACAGCCTCCCGGGTTGCGTCAAGGGACTCAACGGGGTCTACACCGTGAAGGAGTTCACGGAACTGAAATGAATGTCACCGTACAGCTGTCCGAAGTGACCCTCGGCAAGGGGGACTACTCCGCCGGAGGGGCATGCTCCGAACCTTTCCTGGAACAGGACGGTGCGAGACGCCGCAGACCCATGGTGCTCGGGGAGGTTTCGGCCGATCCGGAAAGGTGCTGTCCCCTGACGGCGGAGATGTTCTCCGGCAGGGCGGCCGACCCCTTGGAATGGGCCGCCATGTGGAGGGATATCGGTGCGGACGGCATCTACGTGCGCGCGGACGGGGTTCCCCCTTCTGACGTGGCGAAGCTCGTGACGGAGATGTCCGACAGGACCCGCCTCCCGATCGCGATGGACGGGTCCGATGAATGCCTCGGGCTGTGTGCGGAATCCGTGTCCGATTCCACGCTAATCCTAATCGGGGACGGCCAATCATACGACCTCGGGGCCCATGCGGTTGCCGTCCCGATCGATTCACTGGAGGACTACGGAGGGGCGGCGCCCGGAAGGGCGAACAGGATGTTCCTCATCAGGGGGACGTTCACCGATGCGGACCGCTCGTCGCTGGCGGAGGAGATCCGCAGAAGGGCGCTCATGGGATCCGAGGATTTCGATGCCCCCATCGTGTTCGATGTCACGCCGTCATGGGACGCGGGCTTCGCCGATGCGAGGGTCGCGTCCATGGTCGAGGCGGAGTCCTGCCTCGTCGCGATGCTCTCGGGTGCGGACGTCCTGATAGTCAGGGGCCCGGGAGCGGCCGACATGGCCAGGGTTTATGGTGAGGAACTTGCGGACCTGTGACAACATTACCGAGATCGACGGGATCGCACTGGACGCACCCGCGTTCGCACTTACCGTGTCGGACGCCCTGACGCCCGACATGATGGCGGACCGCCTGAGGTCCATAATGGAGAGGGCCGATACGTGTCCGCATCTGAGATTCGTGTGCGTCAGGGACGACGCCATGGACGGGAGATCCCTGACATCCGCGGCATCCATGGCGTCCGAATGCGGACTGGGATTGATCGTCCGTTCCGACATCCCGGAGAACATCGGGGCGGCCGTCTCAACGCTGGAGGGCCGGAGGCCCCTGGTCACCGTACCGGACCTGACACCGACGGACCTCATCGATATCGCAGGCCGCATGGACCTGCCGATCGCCATTTGCGACATGGATCCGAAGAACATCATGACCCTGTGCGACATGGCCGAGGCCGAAGGGTGCAGGGACATCGTCCTCGGTCCGCCCACGGTCAGCATGAAACAGTGCCTTGAATCCACAGTCATGGTCGGAAGGCTCTCCGGAGGCACCCGTCCGATGATGGCCTCGGCATGGTCAGGGGAATATGCGCTCACCATAGCGTCCGTGTCCGTGCTCCGCGGCGGCAGACTGGTGATACTGGATGACCTCGACGCCGAATCATGCGGAGTGCTCGACTCGCTTATGGAGCAGCATGGTGGACGGTACACGTTCTAAGATTGTCTGAATAGCAACCTTTATGGTTGCCACACATATGGGCGACCGATGTTCATATCGAAGTTCACACGCATCGACACGATGTCCTGGCCGGGCATGTTCCTGTCCGTCGTGGACGTCATGCCGGGCGAGGGGGACGGCGAGAACATGGACATCGTGGCGAATGTCCTTCGCGATGACAGGGATTCCATCGACGGGGTCATGTTCAGATGCGAAGGGGAGGACCCCGAGAACATGGAGGGTTTCCACAACCTGATCAGGCATGTCCGCCCGAGAGGGATCGAGTCGATTCTCATAACATCCGGGAACAACCCGGATGCGCTCGACGACCTCGTCGGAGCGGGGTATGTCACCATGGTGTCCTTCCGTCTCGAGGACAGGCCGAACCCCAATCAGCTGAGTAGCATAGCCAAAGTGGCGTACGCCGGGGCCAGGTTCACCGTGGCAATGGTCCTGGACCCAAAGACCGTGACCGCCGAGGATGTGGCGTTCACCGCGGACGTGACCCCCGGACACTCGGAGTTCGTGCTCCTGGTGCCCAGGGACCCTGCCCCGCATTTCAAGAAGAAGGACCTGAACGCCCTGGTCAAGTCCCTGAAGGGCAGGGCCAAGAACGTCAGGGTCCTCGATTATGTCAGAACGACGACAGGTCCAGACCAACAACGGGACTGAGTCCCCTGCTGCTCTCGTTCACATAGGTCATGGGGGCGTCGACGGCCTCCTTGAACCTGGATATGACCTTGGCATCCTTGGAGAATATCCCTGCGGACATGCCGCACTCGGTCATGGACAGTTCCTCGAACGCCTCGTCCAGCGTCGGCACGACCTTGATGTCGAGTATCGGAAGCCCGGAATCCATGTATCCGAGGTCGTTGTCCTCGTCGAGACCGGACACGATGATGGGCGAGACATAGTTCACCTGGTCGGTGTCGGAGCACTTGGGGGCCTTGGATATTATGAACGGGGAGTTCTCCAGGGCGAGGTCCCCGAACCTGTCGGCGGCATCCTTCGAGATGACCGGTCCGGTGAACGTCCTGTCGTAGATGGGGTCCCCGACCCTCAGGTCCTTCATCAGCTCCACGAGGGCATCGACGAGCCTCTGCTGCTCGTCCATGGTCACGATGACCTTCGAGCAGGAGTGGATCCTCTGACCGCTGTACGAGAATGCGGAATCGATTATGTTCCTCGCCGCGGCCTTCATGTCGCCGGGACGGTATACGATCGCAGGGCTCATCCCCTTCAGGTTGTTGATGAACCTCAGCTCATCGTCCACCTGGAGGAACATCATGTCCTCCATGCGGTCCCCGGACCCGGACGCCACGACCCCGCGCAGCCTCATGTCGTTGGCCAGCTCGGGGGTGGACTCCGACTCGTTCCTGTCGACGACCAGGTTGAGGACGCCTCCGGGAAGTCCGGAACGCTCGACCGTGGAATAGAAGTCGAATATCGTCAGGGGACATTTGTTGGACGGGTTCATCACGACGGCGTTCCCGGCGACCATCGCACCGACGGCGTATGCCACGGGAGACGCCAGAGGGGAGCTGTGCTCGGTTATGACCGCCCAGACGCCTCCTCCCTTGACCTTTGCGGTCGCGGCATTGGAGATGATCCCCTCCAAGGCCTTGATGAGGGAGTCCACCTCATGGAGCGCGTCCTCGCGGACCATCCCCGACGTCACGGAGACGAGCGCCGCATAGTGCATCCTCCTCGCCTTCAGACCGTTGAGATACGGCAGGAAGTGGGATGCACGCTTGTCCGCCGGGACCTTGGACCATTCCTTGGCAGCCTTCTCGGCAGCGGTCACGGCCTCCTTCATGGTCCCCTTCTCCGGCTCCTGGAACGACCCGTACCCTATGGTGTCGTCAATGGGGCTGATCAGATAGAACAGCGTCCCGGAACCGACCTTGAATCCTCCGATGTAGCAAGGATGGTCCTTCTTCTCGCCACCGAGGACGATGTCGACCTCCTTCTCAAAAAGCCTGCCCTCCTCGGTGCTCTGGGTCTCCGGGAGTGAAGCGTCTGTGATCTCTGCCATCGAGTCGGAATCGGATAGCTCTGATTAATCTGTTGCCCATGGAACGGATGATATGCCGCCCCTTTAAGGGGACATTGAAAGAATGCATGAGTGGACCCAGCCGGATTCGAACCGGCGACCTCCGCCGTGTGAAGGCGACGTCATAACCAACTAGACCATGAGTCCAATATGACACCGCAATCCGTCGCTGTATTTAAGACAATTGCCGAGAGATAGTGTGTTTCCTAATTCCTCGATTCTGTAATTCAATCTGGTTGTTTCTTCAAAA